>JANYKY010000234.1 GCA_025357975.1 Gemmatimonadaceae bacterium | reverse complement strand
CGTCTCTTCACCGGACACTTGCTGTTCACGCTGCAGGCGCGCTCTCAATGTTTCGCCTTGTACGTACGGCATCACGTAGTACAGGAGGCCATCGGCGTCGCCTGAGTCAAACAGCGGAAGCAGGTTCGGGTGTTGCAGGTTCGCTGTGACCTTAATCTCGCTCAGGAATCGTTCAGCACCCAGCACCGCACCGAGCTCGGGCTTCAGGACTTTTACTGCGACATCGCGATCGTGCTTGACGTCGTGAGCCAGATAGACCGTGGCCATGCCACCGACGCCCAGCTCTCGCTCGATGTCATACCGACCGGAAAGATGTTCACTCAGCTTCGATACGGCGTCGACCAAAGGGGCACGGTGAGTAAGGGGTCGTAGATCGGCGTTTCAGAAGTTACTCATCCATAAGGTTGCTAGTGAGGAGACAGGGACTTGCCGGACAAAACGACCACGAAACGGACTACGAAACAACTGATGATGCGCCGATAGACCTATTTCGCCTTTTCGTAGCGCACAAAAAAACGTGCAGCCTCACGCCTGACTATTTTCGTACCGCTTCCCTGTGGTGCAACCCTCGCCCCCCCGCTTCATGCGGTTTGGTTCGAAACTCTTTCGGCCACCGCCGAAACGATTGCGATTCGGCTTACGCTACCGCATTACGTACAACACGGCCATCACGATGGCCACGGTCGTGGATACACCCGCAATCGTCCACGGCACCCACCGTGGCGCGTTGGCAAGCGATTCGACGACCAGCCCGCCGCCTGAGTGTCGCGGCGCAACCGTGACGCTCAAGGCTTTTACGATCTCGTCACCTGTTGCCGGCCGGTCAGCAGGACGCTTTTGGAGCGTTCGCATCACGATCGCATCTAGGTGCTTCGGCACGTCGGGCCGTCGCGTACTGATTGCGGCGGGTATCTGGTTCGCGTGCGCTTCGATTACCTGCTGCGGAGTACGACCCGAGAATGGTGGATGCCCGGTAATCATCTCGTAGGCGACGACACCCAGTGCGTACAGGTCGGCGCGGTGATCGAGCGACGGGTCACCCGAACCCTGTTCGGGGGCGACGTAGGTGGGCGTACCAAGACTCATCCCCACTTGCGTGATCCGCACGATGTCCGCCTCGGCCTCACCAGCGGACGCGCTGAGCAGCGCCTTGCCGATCCCGAAGTCCAGAACCACCGCCTGCCCGTGGAAGAACATCACGTTCTCGGGCTTGATATCGCGGTGTACGATACCTAGCGCGTGCGCATACGAAAGCGCGCCCGCGACCTCCCCGAGGATCGTGCAAATATCCGAAAACGCCATCGGACGCTCACGAACCATCCGCTGCCGCAGGGAATCACCATCCACGAAGGGCATCGTGTAGTACAGGTGTGGCCCGGCGAGCCCGGCCGATAGCAGTGGCACAATGTGCGGGTGCTGCAGTCGTGCCGCCAGCGCGATCTCCCGCTTGAAACGCTCGGCCGATAGCGACGCCGCCAGCTCAGGGGCGAGCACCTTGATCACGACACGGCGTCGCAACGCGTTTTCGATGGCGAGAAACACGCGCGACATGCCACCGCGCGGCACTTCACGTTCGAGCGCGTATTTGTCGCCGAGCGCTGCCTGAACTTCCGCCTGCAGAGAATCGACTGGCATGGAGCGCCTCGTCTCGTCGAGCGTCACCAAAGAACCTGCGACCGGCCAACTTCGACAGATTGCCTTCTATCGCAACCATCCGCCAGTAGCCGCTTCCCGGTGATTTATTTCTCGAGTAACCGAGCGCGCGGATTTTCCCCCGAATTTGGGGCCCGCGCGGCAACGGAATCCTCGGTGACGGACAACGGCTGCAAGGAAGCGCTCAGTTCCCGCACCCATAAGCGGTCGCCGAGTTTACCAAAGCATCGTCGCTGGAGGGACGCACAACTGCGCCAACGTGTGCCGCGGGACGTTATTTTCGTGAATCGATAACGCCCCGTCGCAGTCTTGGTGGATTGGTGTTTATCGGGTGGGCTGCGCGCGGCGAGCACACGTGCGGCGTGACAAGCACCGGCCTCACTTACTCTTAGGGGCAAAACGATAAAAAGCACTTGGGCGATGGGACTCCAGTAGACCGTACACTCCCGTTCTCTTGCGTATTCCCTGAGGAAAACGCCAGGACGGCCTCGACAGAACGGGAAGCACCACGCATGCATCGCCCTCTCACGCCAGGCCATCAAACCAGTGCTCGAACTTGCGCGGCCAACAAAGATTCATTCGATGCACTTAACGTGGCCTTCACATCCGGAACAACGCCCTGGCCCTGGCCGCTCCTGAGAATTGCGTCTAAAGTGCGCTAATTGCTCGGCCACAGGATTCCCCTTCGAGGTCGCGTGCCTGAATGCGCTTACGTTGATCTTCCGGTACTCGGTGCGCGTTCCCAGCCAGCGATTCGATGATAACCGGCTCGCGAGGGTGATCAACGTTTGCCTGACTTCGGCAGCCCGGCGGTCCAGTTCGGTACGAGGACGAGTTGTTCGGTGGACTTCCTCCCTCTCGCCCGCGTCATGATGAAGCGCTGACCGTCCGGAGAAACGTCAAACACCGGGCCTAGTTCTGAACTAAACAGAAAAAAAGAGTCTGCATTGAACAGCGGCGTCCTTTCCTTCACCTGGAACCTTGCCGCTGTCTCCACCCTGGCGGCGATCAACATACCAGTGGTGTCAGCGTAAAACAGCTCGCGTCCGTTTCGGGACCACAGGGGCGACAAACCCCCACTTACCGAAACTTGCGTCCTAGCCGTCGGCGTGTTGGGGAAAGGGCTAACGTAAACTTCGGGCCCGTTCGAGTCACGCGCTGCGTATGCGATCCAGCGTCCATCGGGAGAGAGACGCGGTTGGACTTCGTTGACGCTGGTTGCCGCGACGGCGATCGTCGTTGTATCACCGCTCGTTCGACGAGCGAAAATGTCCCGTCCTGTGGATGCTCCGGACAAAGCTGTCTGGAATTTCTGAAGCCGGCTGTTTGCGCGGTCAACGGATCTCCAGAAGCCGGCGCAACTCGCTCGCACGGCGAGATAAACCGATCCGCGCTGCGTTCCCCACCGAACTACTTCGGACTGTTCGTATTGCGTGAATAGCGCAGGCCGGCCAGTGCTTGTACCTCGCTGAGTAATGCTTCCTCAACCGCTTTCAATCCGAGCGGGATCAACGCCTGAATCATTGCAACGGACGCAGGTGTCGAAAGCGTTCCATCGTCCAGCGCGATGGCCTGTTGGATGGTGCGGTTCGACTCGCGCCGCTGGTTCTTCGTCTGCTTCTGTTTTACTCTTTGCATCGGGTGGTGTCCTCGGGAACGAGTGGAGATCCTTGCACGGATTCACACTCTAGTACCGCGGCACCACCTGAATTTCACTAGACTTGGGACTCACCCCTGTTTGTGAGCGGTGTCCTTTTCGGCTTACCAGCCTGATGCCGCGCTTACTGACTATTGCCTGGAATCGCGGGTCGGCTTGCAGTGGCGCGAAGACGGGACCAAGTAGTTCGTAGGAGAGATGACCGTGTTGCTCGGCGCGATCCAAATTGGCGATCGCGTCGTCGGTTTGTCCGAGTCCATAGCTCACGATCGCGATATCGTAGTAAACGGCGGGATTCACCCGAGTCATCGCCATGAGCGTAGAGCGGAGATCCATCGCCTCTTTTGTCTTGCCACTTTTTGCCAGTGTAAACCCGAGCATCGCGGTCGCCTGGATGTCGCCACGAGCAGAACCGCCGCGGACAGCGTCCTCCGCTTCAGTCCACTTTTGCTGGCGGTTGAGGCATAGCGAGCGAGCGATTGCGACGCGCAGTGGCGGCGGTTTCATAGTGCTCAACTTGTCGAGCATTGGCAGCGCTTCGTCGCAGCGGTCAAGCAGATACAGAATTTGGGCGACCGTCGCTCGCGCAGTTGGGGAAAGCGGATCGGTCGCCACTGCGTCCTGCGCGTCCTTGAGAGCCTTATCGGTCCTTCCCATTAGGGCGTGCGTGAGCGCCAGGTATTCTCTCGCGCGAGGAGCGGTCGCATCGAGTGCAATCGCCCGGTTAAACTCCTGTTCCGCATCAGTAAGGTCGACAAGTCCATGGGACTCAATCAACCCAAGCGCGGCATGTCCTTCAGCGAGTGAATCGTCGAGAGCTATTGACTTTCGTGCAGTGGCTTCTGCGAGGCGTTCGAGGTCTGCGATAGGCAGAGCTGGATTATTAGCCATCGCCTGACGGGTGTACATCTCCGAGAGGCCAGCATATGCCGACGCATAGCTGGGATCCAGCTCGACTGCTTTGGTGAAGTAGCTCAGCCCCGCCTTGGCACCGCTGTCGCTGCGGAAGAGCACCGGATCCTGGCCACGAATGTAGAGCTCGTAAGCCGCAAGATTTTTTGTGCCATTACGCGCCGAATGGACGACGCTTGTTTGCTCGACTGCAGGTCTGGCAGTGGGAGTTGAGTTGCGCGATGAGTTCATGAACGCCGGTATCAACGCAACGAGCAACCCTGACATCAACAGCACAGAAAGGGCGACGGTGCTTCTTTTTGTGCGATGCGGCGCATCGGTTTTCAACGCTCGCGTTGGCTCCTCGGATGTCGACTGGGATAAAACGGGGCTCGCTGGCGCGCTCGTAACCGCGTTCCTTGACGAAGTGATGGGGACTCGGTCGCCGATTTCGCCGATGGCTTTTCTGATGTCGGGAAAAATTGCCGTCCCGAGCTCACGAGATGCGGTACGTTCGTACCTGTCGGCAAACGCAACGGCAGCTGCGTAATCGCCTGCTTTCGCGAGGGCACGCACCATCGCCACCGCGTAGCGAGTGCTGAAAGGGTCTGTGTCGATCAGTCTTTGTCTAAAGCGAATCACCTCGGCATGATCCTGCCGCTGCTCCGCCTCGAGGGCGAGATGTTCGAGCGCTTCCGAAAAGCGTGTAGCGAGACGCCGTCGCTCAGCATCGGCCCAATGCTCGAACTCTTTAGCTGCGCTCAGATAGAAGCCATCGAGAAACGGACCGCGATATTTCTCTACGGCAGCAGTAAAATTTCCTTCGTCCAGGTGCTTCTCGAATTCGATGACATCCGCACTAATGACTGACGAATTCAACCGGAGATGGTTGACGCCGTCGAATATTGAATCGCCCAGCGAGGAGCGGATGGCATACAGAAGCTGATCGAGCGAGTGCCTCGCATGCTTTTCGGTTGAGTCAGGCCAGAAGTATAGGAGAAGGTGGTCTCGACTTCGACCAAGTCTGTCGGAGCAGGCGAGAACAGCGAGTAGCGCGAGGCGGCGGCGCTGCTGGCGTTGATCTGACGCGTTGGTCGCATTGTCCGGGCCCTTGAGCCCGAGGGTACCCAGCGTCTCCAGCCGGTAGCAGTGAAGTGCGGCGTTCGATTCAGCGGTCACCGTCAGCTTGCTCTGGGGAATTGCAGTTCGAATGGCAAATTATGAAAAAAAACTGCCTATCCCACAATCGTTGATTAAGGTCTGAGCGTCAACTGATTTTCGTGTGAGGGTGTCTGGCAACATTGTTCATGACCTCGCCGGACTCAACAGCGAAGCCATCAATTACCCTCAGACGGGAGATCTGCACATGTCGTTCCTCAACAGACGCGCGCGCGTTAACGCCAACTATGCCATATCGTTCCGGTTCGCCGGCTCGCGCGTTGCATGGATGAGCACAGTGATGGCCTTGTCAGTGGGGTCGCTCACGGCATGCGCCGACTCGACGCTGACTTCACCTGTATCACTCGTACCAGAGGCTGCTTCAGCCCACGCACTGGTTCCGCATTTCAATCTCGACGTCGTTTTGCTTGGCGGCCACGCCTTTGGGCACCTGAGCTTTCGTCAATACCACGACGGCGCCCAGTTGGTCCACCTTGGCGTGTCGGTTCGGCATCTTGCGCCCAACACGAGCTACGTGCTGCAGCGGGCGGTCGATTCGATGGATGGGGTATGTACGAGTACTGCGTGGCTTACACTGGGGAAAGGCTTGACACCCGCAACAATCGACACCGACGCATCTGGCGCCGGCGACGCGGCCCTGTTCCGTAGTCTGGCCGCTGTTGCGGTCGGTACAACTTTCGATATCCAGTTTCGCGTTCTGAACGCAACGACCCAAGCTGTGGTTCTTACCAGCGACTGTTACCAGTTTTTCGTAAGGTAGCGCAGCCCGGCAGTTATCCGGCTATTCGCCACGACGGGAGGGTGCAAATCCTATCAACGAAGAGGGAGCGGTTGGTAATGGCATTCCTATCCCGAGCTGGAGGACTGGATGAAGAGAGCAAGATTTTAGCGAAGAGCAGATCGTGCTGGCGATTGCGATGTTGGGTGTGATTCATCAAAACCGGGCTCTGTACCCGCGCCACTTTCTCAAGGAGTATGTCGATGAAAAACGCCACAGTCTTAATCCTCGCGTTCGCGACATTTGCAGTTGGATGCAAGTCATCGGATTCTATCGCACCTTCGACTTGTGGGATTGCGGCGCTCAAGGGCCCTTATGGTGTGCAGAGGAATGGCCAAGTCGGCCCCGGAGCGCGTATAACCACCGTGGGCATCGCGAACTTCGATGGAAACGGA
>JANYKY010000229.1 GCA_025357975.1 Gemmatimonadaceae bacterium | reverse complement strand
GCATCATTGTCCTGGGAGCGTCACGACGCCCGTAGTCCCGCTTTTTGTTTTAAGTATGTGGACGTTCTGCATGTTCGGATCGGACTTGAAGCCGACTCCCTCGAGCCGCCGTCCAGGCTCGGTGAGAACAAAAGCGCTATCGCTCGAAATTTCATTCTGCGCCTGATCGAACTTCAGCTCTGGCGTGACGAGACGCCGTCCCTCTTCGGTGGTCACCACTACGTTGTCGCGAGCGATCATGCTGCCGAGGCGGCTTCTATATGTTCCGCGCTTCGACGTGAGGTACGCATCACGAGCGCCGGTCACAGTGAAAAATGTCGCCGATACTTTCCGAAGCTCGATTCGCGTGTTGTCTTCGAAGAAGTAAGCGGTGTCAGCCATTAGCTCCGCCCGCGACAAGCCTTTGTCCGTAAGATTGAAATGCGCGCCATACATGACCTGATCCGCCGAATCGGCGAGCGCAGACCCTCGAACGACGGGCGGCGCCGTGCGATTGTCACATGCCCCTGCGGCGAGCGCGAGAGCGAATGCTCCCATAACCCTAAGCCGGGTCATACAACTCCTGCCCGCATGAGGTCGTGAAGATGAATCACGCCTACCAGTTTCTCGGAAGCGTCGATAACGGGCATTGAAATAATCCCGTGTTGTTCCATTCGATATACGACTGCACTTCCAAGCTCGTCATCGTGCGCGAGCCTGGGCGTGACTGTCATAACACTTCGGACTGGAACAGGCATCACGTTGTCTTCACGCTCCATAAGACGGGTCAGGTCACCTGACGTGACAACGCCGGCGACCGTGCCGTCGTCGTTCCTGACGACTGCAATTCCCCGCCGCTCAGCCAGTTGGACGACGGCCTGACGCATGGTCGCGTCTGGAGAAAGGACGGGTACGAGGTCGCCCGTGATCATCACGTCCTTGGCCTGCGTGAGCAACCTGCGTCCGAGAGACCCTCCCGGATGCAACCGGGCGAAGTCGCCGGCCTGAAATCCTTTTTCCTCGAGCAGAGCGACTGCCAATGCATCTCCGATCGCAAGCGCGACGGTTGTGCTCGTCGTGGGAGCAAGGTCATGAACGCAAGCTTCCTCGCTCACCCACGCATCCAGGGCAACGTCCGTGTGCCGCGCGAGCGTCGACTTCATGTCACCAGTGATCGCGATAGTGCAGACTCCAAGGCGCTTCAGATGGTCGAGCAGCGCAACCAGGTCATCCGATTCCCCGCTCTTGGAAATCAAGATTGCGACATCTGACCTGCCAACAATCCCGAGGTCTCCGTGAAGACTTTCCGCCGGATGAAGAAATGTTGCAGGCGTCCCTGTCGAGGTCAGGGTCGCGGCAATCTTTCGCCCGATATGTCCCGATTTTCCTACGCCAGAGACGATTGCTCTGCCCGTCGATCTGGAAAGAAGCTCGATCGCTCGCGCGAAATTCTCGTCGATGCGAAGCTCACTTTGCTGTAGCGCCTCACGCTCCATGCGGATAACGCGCCTTCCGCGCTCGATGATCTCCGTCTTGTTCATCGGCTTACGCTTTCCCAGACCGACACCAGACGCTTCAAGAGCTCGCGGAGGTCGCGGAGCGGCAGCATGTTCGGCCCATCACTTGGCGCGTTATCGGGATCGGGGTGCGTCTCGATGAAGATTCCATCGGCGCCCGCGGCGATGGCCGCCATCGCCAGTAAAGGAATGAATTCGCGCGCCCCTCCGCTCGAGCCGCCCTGGCCGAGCCCCGGGCGTTGAACACTGTGGGTCGCGTCGAAAATCACTGGAGCGCCTGTCGCGCCTTTGATGCGCGCGAAGCTGCGCATGTCCACAACGAGATCACCGTACCCGAAGAAAGTCCCGCGTTCAGTTACCGCTAGCTCAGCATTGGTACTATTGGCTCCACGAACTTTCTCGACCGCTCCGCGCATGCCTTCCGGCTGAAGCCACTGCCCTTTCTTCACGTTGACGGCCTTGCCCGTTCTTCCCGCTGCGATCAAGAGATCTGTCTGACGGCAAAGAAATGCAGGAATCTGGAGGGCATCGACTACTTCTGCTGCGTCGGCGCATTGCTCGGGAAGATGTACGTCGGTGATGACATTCATTCCTGTTACGTCTTTCACGCGCCGCAGTGATTCGAGGCCTTCGCGAACGCCAGGCCCGCGAGCCGCATCACGATTCGACCTGTTAGCCTTGTCGAAGCTTGCCTTGAAAACAATGCCGCCGGGAACGCTTGGGCTCAATCGCTTCAGCTCGTCGGCGACCCTGAGATTTAGCGCGTCATCCTCGACTACGCACGGACCGGCGATAACGAACAGCTTGTCTGCCGGGAAGAGAGAACTCACGCTACTCCGCTGTCTCGAGCACGGCGCGCTTGCGCTCGGCACGCGAGTTCATTGCTTCAACCGCTGCGGCGATGAAACTTCCAAACAAGGGATGCGGCCGCGTTGGACGAGACTGAAGCTCCGGATGGAATTGACATCCAATGAACCACGGGTGCGTCTGCAACTCGACGATCTCGACAAGCGAGCCGTCGGGTGACAAGCCGCTAAGAGTCAAGCCATGCTCGACGAATGCATCGCGATATGCGTTCGACACCTCATACCGATGCCGGTGCCGCTCGCTGACCTGAGCCACTCCGTAAATCTCCGCTGCCCTGGTTCCAGGCCCAAGTTTGCAGGGGTATGCTCCAAGTCGCATCGTTCCGCCCATATCGGTAACGTGCTGTTGCGACTCCATAAGTGAGATCACGGCGTTGCCACATTCAGGAGCGAATTCGCTCGAGTGACTGTCATCGAGGCCAATGACGTTGCGCGCGAACTCGATGATCGCGGTTTGCATGCCGAGGCAGATTCCGAAAAACGGGAGTCCGGATTCGCGCGCGTAGCGAATTGCTTCGAGCATTCCTTCGACTCCACGTACGCCGAATCCGCCGGGAATCAGGACACCGTGATAATCGGCAAGCAGCTCCCGAGTTTTCTCACGCCCGCTGAACATGTCGCTTGCAAGCCAGGAAATTTCGACGCCTACATCGTTCGCTATGCCACCGTGAATCAGGGCTTCCTGCACACTCTTGTAAGAGTCGATCAGCTCCGTGTACTTGCCGATGACCGCAATCTTGACTGTGTCCGAAGGATCGATGACGCGACGAACCATGTTGCGCCAGCTCGAGAGATCGGGTGCTTTGCGACCCAGGAGACCAAGCCGGTGCATCACTCGCTCGTCGAGTCCCTGTTCGTGGAAAGAGAGCGGGATCTCATAGATGGTTGGCATGTCCCTGCTCTCTACAACAGCGCCGAACTCCACGTTGCAGAAGAGCGCAATCTTGCGCTTCACATCCTCCGACATCGCGCGCTCAGTGCGGCAGATGAGGATGTCCGGCTGAATTCCAATTTCCATCAGCTCACGTACCGAGTGCTGCGTCGGTTTCGTTTTCACTTCGCCGGCCGCGGCGATATAAGGAACGAGTGTGAGGTGAATGAAGATTGCGTTTTCGCGTCCAATCTCGTGTCGGAACTGTCGTATTGCTTCGAGAAACGGAAGCGACTCGATGTCACCAACGGTTCCACCGATCTCGACGATGACAACATCGCTCTCGGGAGCGAGTCTCTTCATCGCGGACTTGATCTCGTCTGTGATGTGCGGAATGACCTGAACGGTAGACCCGAGGTATTCACCGCGCCGCTCCTTCGTAATCACATTCAGGTAAATGCGTCCTGTCGTGACGTTGTTCGCCTGCGACAAGGGGCGGTCGATAAATCGCTCGTAGTGCCCAAGGTCGAGATCTGTCTCTGCGCCATCATCGGTGACGAACACTTCTCCGTGCTGAAACGGAGACATGGTGCCGGGATCGACATTCAGGTACGGATCGAACTTCATGATCGTTACGCGCATGCCACGCTCGACGAGAAGTCTGCCAATGGACGCTGCAGCGATGCCCTTGCCGAGCGACGATACAACGCCGCCGGTCACGAAGATGAACCGCGTCTGCTGCTTTGACTGAGATTGCATGGTTACCGTCCGGCGATGAAATCCTGCCAGCGCTCATTTGCGCGAGACAGGTCGTCTTCAGTATCGATACCGTTTGCCGGCGGCTCGTTCGCAATGGAAACTCCGATAGGAATTCCCGCCGCCAACGCGCGAAGCTGCTCGAGCCGCTCGATGTTCTCCAGGGGATGCTGCGGAAGTGATACCCACTTGTTCAATGCATCGCGCGAATACGAATAGACCCCGATGTGCTGGAGCATGGCGAACCCCTCAGACTCGGCCGGTACCTTCTCACGAACAAACGGGATACCCGCCCGGGAGAAATAAAGCGCGCGCCCTTCGTCGTCCACGACGACTTTGACGATGTTCGGATTCGATGCGATATCCCACGATGCCGGCGAGGCAGAAGTTCCGACCGGAAATCGACCCGAGGCAACGAGGTGCGCTGCTCCTTCGACTGCCTGCCTGCCAATGAAGGGCTCGTCGCCCTGCACGTTCACGATAGTATCGTAACCCGAGTATCGGGGCATTGCCGCGACTTCTGCGACCCGCTCGGTGCCGGACACGTGCTGATCGCTCGTCATCTCGCAATCGGCGCCTGCGTCCCTGACTACTTTGGCTACTGCTTCATCGTCCGTTGCGATGACACACGCGTCAGCGACCTGCATTGCAGATACTCGCTGCCAGACGCGGACTATGAGTGGTGTGCCGGCGAGTAGCCGGAGCGGTTTTCGGGGGAGCCGCACCGCGGCGAGGCGCGCTGGAATAACCACAAGCGTCCTCATTTACCACCCGAATTTGCGCGCCCAGCTGCAAGAGTCACGCCAGCTAATATACGTCGGCGTGCGAGCGGGCGCGAGCCATGTCTCGCACCCTGCTCGACGTTTAAAGCGATAGCCCTATCGAGAATGCATGACGCCGTGAGTACGACGTCTTCTTATAGTTGGGATCGATGTCGTACTCGGCCCTGACGAACTTGATGCCAAATGTCACGCCGATGTTCTGTATGAAGCTGGGAAGTGTCCCAACCCCGGCCGATCCCGCAGCGTAGCGAACGCCAATGATCGGCGGGCCTATAAAGGGCAACACCGGGGCCGGCAGGGGGACGTCGTATTCGCCTTCCGCGTACACAAGCCGATCTCCTCCGAGCGCGAGTAGATCGACGGTGGCCAGAGTGCCGGCTCCGCCGAGGTAGCCAAAACGTTGAGGCGTCGCCGGGTCGCCCGGTGTGTACACGGTGTGACCGCGGAACGAGAACGTCTGCGCACCAAACGTGGGGAAAGCCACCTTGGCATCCCCCGTAATCTGATTATAGTAGCCTTCTGACTGCCCTTGCTCCTCGGCGTCAGGCGCCGTGAACGCGTGCTCGAGATTCAAGTCTACCAGCGCGCTCGTCTGATCGAGGTCGTAGTTGTAGTTAACGCCCGCGGTGGCCGATGTCGTGTGACCGCGAATGATCGCAGGATTGATGCGGCGCATTTTCAGCCGGTCAGTGCGGCTGAACAAACTCCACGGCGCATTCGTATGCGGTACTGCTTCGCCGGTTGACCACGCGTTCTCGTGAAGCACACCGATGCGGGGCGTGATGGTCTGACCCGGGCTGACAAATTCGTGGCTCAAATCGGCGGTGACGCGGTCAGCGCGGAAATAATTTTTCGCATCGCTTCCGACGGCGATTGCTGCCAGCGAGTTCACGATGTCACCGCGAATCCACGTGTCATTCGAAAAAGTGGAACGGCCGCCAGCAATCCTGAGTGCGTCGCGAGGACTGATTCTGACGGTCGCTTTCGCGTAGGGATCGAATTTTCCGAGGTTCGACCTGTACGTAACCGTTGGGTCGAGCTCGAACCGACCCTTCGCCAATGTGATCATCGGGCCGAAGGGGAGCGACAAGCCGTTCACGCGATCGTAGGACGGAATTCTCAGTCCCACGCCAAGTGGCAGCGAGATCGGGCCGTCATCGTACGTGACATAGCTGGTGTCAACCGGAGGCGTGGACGTCTGCGCGCTTGCATCGATCGCAGTAACGGAGCAACCCACGACTAAAATTGTTGCAAGAATTCTTTGTATGACTTTCATGCAGCGAGCCGAAGAAAATTGCGAAGGATGTCTTTGCCGTTCTGTGTCATCACGGACTCCGGATGAAACTGCACTCCCCAGACGCGATGTTCGCGATGCCGGATGGCGTGAATCTCGTTTGTGCCCTCCTCACCCCACGCCAGTACGGAAATCTCCGCAGGCAGCGACTCGGGCTCGACGGTCAGCGAATGGTAACGCATTACTTCCAGCGGCGACGGTACACCTGCAAACAGATCGCCACCGCCATGAGTGATTTTGGAAGTTTTCCCATGCATCAGCTTCTGCGCTCGTACCACCTTGCCTCCGTATGCCTCCGCAATGGCTTGATGGCCAAGGCAGACACCGAGAATCGGGGTTGTTGCACCGAGCTCACGAACGATTGGAATACTGATACCGGCGACCGAAGGCGTTCCTGGACCAGGTGAGATAATGACCGCCGAGGCATTCATGTTCCGTACCGCTTCAACGTCCACCTGATCATTTCGCCTGACCAGCAGGTCGCACCCGAGCTCGCCAAGGTATTGAACGAGGTTGTAGGTGAACGAATCGTAGTTGTCGATTACGAGAATCATGCGCGAGGGTGAAACTGCTTGTGCACAGCCCTCAGATACTCCCTGTCCACGTGAGTGTAGATCTGGGTCGTTGAAATGTCCGCATGTCCGAGCATTTCCTGCACTGCGCGAAGATCCGCCCCACCCTCGAGGAGATGCGTCGCGAACGAGTGTCGCAACGTGTGTGGTGATACGGGTTTCGTGATTCCGGCCTTTTCCACGTACTTTCGCAGAATCTTCCATGCGCCCATTCGGGAAAGCGGCTCGCCGCGCGAGTTGAGGAAGAGCACTCCCTTGCCCTGCCCTTTCTCGAGTTTCGGTCGAAGCTCCCGCAGATAAATCGCAACCGCGCCGATTGCCTTTCGGCCAATTGGCACGAGCCTCTCCTTCGACCCTTTGCCGAACACGCGAACGAGGTGGTCTTCCATGAGAACATCTTTCGTGGAAATCGAGATCCACTCGGAGACCCGAAGCCCTGCACCGTACGCGATCTCGAACATCGCCCGATCACGGAATGCCAGCGGCTCCTCGAGCTGCGGTGCCGAGATCAGCTTCTCGGTCTCATCGACAGTGAGCACCTCGGGCAGTGTTCTCCATCCCTTCGGAGCTTCGAGCCGCTCGCTGGGGTCAGCCACCAGCTCGCCCTCCCCTAGCATGAAGCGAAAGTAACTGCGAACCGACGAGATGTTTCTGCGAATCGACGACGACGACAGGCCTAGATCCTTCAAGTGATAGACATATTCGCGGAGAATTTTTGCATTGACGCCCTCCGGTTTATGTGCGCCCTTGATGTGGCAGAACGTCGCAAAGCGCGCGAGATCGTGCATGTAAGCCTCGTTGGTGCGAGGAGATGCGCCCTTTTCTACAGCAAGGTGATCGTTGAATCGCTCCAGCAGGAACGCGCGCGAGATCTCATCGATAACGGCGTCAGCCATCGGTGGCTGCGCTGCTTACAGTTGCGACCGCAATGCAGGCAAGCCCTTCGCCCCTCCCAATCCAGCCCATTCCTTCATTCGTCTTGCCTTTGACCGAAACGCAGTCGATCGCAACACCGAGCGCTGCAGCAACCCGCGCACGCATCGGTTCTCGGTGAGGACCGATCTTCGGTTGCTCAGCGATGACTGTAACGTCGACGTTGATCACCTTCGCGCCGAGCTCATTGAGGCGGGAGACCGCTTGCGCGAGCATCTCCATCGAGTCGCGCCCCTTGTTCACCTGGTCCGTGTCGGGAAACATCGCGCCGATGTCGCCCGCCGCAGCAGCGCCGAGGACTGCATCGGTGATTGCGTGGGCTACAGCGTCAGCATCGGAGTGCCCGACGAGATGCACGCTCGAGGCGATCGAGACCCCCGCAAGGAGCATCGGCCCCCCAGGCTCGAAGCGGTGAGAATCATATCCGATTCCCGTTCTCTGGGCGGCTGTCATTTTGCGTCGTCAAGCGAGCCGGAGCAGAGAGTCTCCGGCACCCGTCAGTCGGTGTAGCGCTTGATGGCGAGCGTGGTGTTGTGCCCACCGAAACCGAAACTGTTGCTGATAACCGCGTTGATCTCACAGGCGACCGGCTTGTTCGGCGTGTAGTCCAGGTCACATTCGGGATCGGGCGTGTGATAATTGATCGTCGGCGGAATCATGCGGTTGTTGATCGCAAGTGTGCCGATAACTGCTTCAACTGCGCCCGCCGCACCGAGCATGTGGCCAGTCGCCGACTTGGTTGAGCTCACCTTGACCGACCTGGCGCTATCCCCGAATACAG
>JANYKY010000169.1 GCA_025357975.1 Gemmatimonadaceae bacterium | reverse complement strand
ACAATACGATGTGTCAGCATCAGCCGGACTGCAGCGACACGCTGCCCTTGGTACTGAAGACGGCATCCGTTTCGACGAGTGACTGACGCAGAGCAAGTCCAAGCGCCTTGAATGCTGCCTCGACAATGTGATGGCGGTCTTTGCCACGATGCACGCGAATGTGAAGCGTGATCTTCGCATTGTCAGCGAATGACCTCATCCAATGCTCGTACAGGGAGCTCGGGAGGGGCCCGCGATAATACGGCCGGCCGCCTGCATCGACGATGACCTGTACCAGCGCTTCATCCATTGGAACGGTGGATTCTCCGTACCGTGCACACGATGATGGCAGCATGTTCGCGAAGGCCTGGCCACTGGCTATCGCGACATCCTCGATGGTGTGGTGCTTCAAGTCACCCGATGCAGAAAGCGTAATGTCCAATCCGGAATACCGTGCAAGAGCGGTCATCATGTGATCGAGGAATGGCACGCTGGTGGAGATACTCGCTGTTCCCGTACCGACCGTCATTTCAACGTCGACAATCGTTTCCGAAGTGCGGCGCTCGATTTTTGTCATGACTGAAATTCCTCTGCGGCAGCACGTGAATCGAGCGAACCGGTGTAGATCGCCATCCCGACAATCGCAGCGGCGACTCCTTCATCAGCGAGATCGTGAAGATCGTTCATTCCGCGAATTCCGCCCGATGAGTAGACAGGATGAAATGAGGCTTCAACAGCGTCTCCCATGAGTGGCAGGTCTGGCCCCTGCAGTTGCCCCTCGACATGAACGGCCGTGACCATCACACCAGCGAGCGGAATATCGTTCAGCTCTTCGACGAGGTCGATGACGTTGCGAGATGATTTGCGCGTCCAGCCACGAGTTACGACAGTGCGCTCTCGCGCGTCCGCAGCGACGATGATGGAACCAGGGAAACGCGAAGCGATATCTGATAGCCAGTCAACCTCTTCGATTGCACGCGTGCCAACTACAACCCGCGCAGCTCCTTCGCGAAAGAGCTCTTCGATCTGGCTCTCTTCCCGAATCCCTCCTCCGACCTGCACCTGACACCCCACCGAACGCAGGATCGACAGCACGGTCTCGGCATTTGAGCCTGTTCGCATCGCGGCGTCCAGGTCAACAACGTGAAGATTCTGGAATCCGTCCGCTTCCCATTTTCGTGACACGGAAACAGGATCATCGAGCCGTACCATTTCTTTCTCGAATGATCCGCCAACGAGTTGAACGCAACAACCATCGCGCAGATCGACCGCGGGTATCACTATCATTGTCGCACCGAATCAAGAAACGCCTTGATGAATGCGACGCCGGCAAGCGAGCTCTTCTCGGGATGAAACTGGACGCCCACAACGCTGCCGGCTTTAACCGACGCGACGAATCGATCGCCATCATGCGTAGCCCACGCTGTCACCACACTCATGTCATTCGGCTCGCAAACGAAGCTGTTAGCGAAATACGCGGAGGAGAGTCCGGAAGCATCATATAAGTCGTCACGCTGCTCTTCGACATCGTTCCACCCAATCTGCGGTACACGCGCCGCTCGAAGGCGACGAACATGGCCAGCAATGATTCCCACACCACTCCCCTCTCCTTCTCCACTGGTATCGAACAGGAGCTGCATTCCAAGACAAATCCCCAGACATGGCAAACCTGCGGCAAGAGCGTCATGAATCTTCTCCAAATCGGGCGCGATCGTTTGCGCGGCAAGTCCAAAAGCACCAACACCCGGAAGAATCAGAGCGTCGTAGTCAAGCGCCTTTGCGACGACAGCTTCGATCGTGACCGTGCAGTCATGGCCAGCGACGGCCTTTGCGAGGGAGTGCAAGTTGCCAGCGCCGTAGTCGAGTATCGCTACTCTCATTTGCCTGATGGGCCGAGGATGTCGAGGAATTGCTGCATCATTTGCCACGGACCGATGGTGACGCGGATCGCTCCCCCAATTCCCGCAAGGTGGCTGAACGAGCGCACTCCGACCCCGTTATCGAGGAGCCTGCGCGTGACCTGGGGTTCTTCCGCGACAGGAATCAGGACAAAGTTTGCATCACTACGAAGCGGTGCATACCCGAGCGTCACGAGCTCGGCCATCAGCCGCGACCGGTTGGCCAATGTTTCGGCCACCACGTTCGAGATCCAGGGAAGATCTTCGGCGAGAGCTGCCGATGCAGCGGCCTGGGCAGTAGCGCCGACCATGTATGGCCCGCGCGATTTTTCGATCTCACGAATAATTCCAGGGTTTCCGATTCCATATCCAATACGAAGGCCCGCCATGCCAAACACCTTGGACATGGTTCTCGCGATCAGCACATTGGGATGCCGCACCACGAGCGGCGTCAAAGAGACGCTGGAATATTCGGCGTATGCCTGATCGATAATGACGAGGCCGCCAAACGAGCTCGCGACTGTCTCTATTCCATCGACGCTCGCTGATGCTCCCGTGGGATTGTTAGGAGAGCAGATGTAGATGATCTCTGCTCGTGATGAAAGAAGCTCATCGACGGGAATGTCCCCGTCGTCGCCGAACCGACAAAGCGTTGTGGTGAGCCCGTTGAGCTGGGCGAACACGGGAATCATCGTGAAAGTCGGATCACAACAGGCGAGAGTGCCGCCGGAGTTACCAAAAGCGCGAATTGCTGAGTCGAGAATGTTATCGGACCCACATCCGGTAGCTATCATTGCCGGCTCGACTCCGACATAAGTCGAAATGGCGGTTTTGAGATCCGATGTGTACGCCGATGGATAGCGACTCACGCCAACTGCGGAAACATTCCCCAGCACCCGCTGTGCTGCAGGAGGCGTCCCCCAGAGATTCGTGTTGTCGCTCAAATCGGTCGAGCATGCTGCGACATGCTCTCCGTAAAGTGAAAGCCTGTCGAACCCAACTCGCGTAGTCGGCGTTGCGCGTTCCGAGCCGGCTGTCATCGTCTAGGTCCTCGCCATCCGAGAGCAGCAGCCGCGTGCGCATGCAGGCCCTCCGCTTTCGCAAACTCGCCGACGTCGGTGGCAAAGCGGCTCGCGGCTTCCGGAGTCACTTTCTGAAATGACGTCCACCGAATGAAATCAGAGGTCGACAGACCCGAATATGAACGGGCAAGCCCTCCCGTCGGGAGAACATGATTTGCGCCGGTCATGTAATCCCCAAAGGCGACGGAGCTGCTTTGACCGAGGAAGACAGTGCCTGCATTGCGAACATCGGCGAGCAAATCTTCAGGATCGGAGGCGGCCAGCATCAGATGCTCGGGCGCGAACTGATTGGAGATCGCGACCGCCTTATCTCGTGTGCGAACGCTTACTACACCGCCATGCTGACTCAATGACTGAAAGATGATCTGGCTTCTTGCAGCCGCATCAATCTCCGTCGCGAGAATTTCCTCGATGAGTGGCGGGAGTGAATCACCAATCGTCACGACGATCACCACGGCTCTTGGATCGTGCTCAGCCTGTGCCAGCATCTCGCGCACGATAATGCGGGGGTCGGCAGAGTCGTCAGCGATAACGAGCAACTCGCTTGGCCCGGCAGGTGAGTCGAAGGCCACGAAACTCGCGAGCTGAAGCTTTGCTTCCGCAACGTACGCGTTTCCCGGACCGACTACTTTGTCGACGCCAGAAATAGTTGGGGTGCCGATGGCCATTGCTGCAATCGCTCCTGCTCCGCCAACAGCGAAGACCCGATCGACCTTCGCGAGAAATGCCGCTGCGAGAATAGAGTCATCGGGAAGCCCGGTGACACCTGGAGGGGAGCAAACAATCACTTCGCTCACACCGGCCGCCTTTGCGGGAATTGCTCCCATAAGAACGCTGCTTGGATATGCAGCCCGTCCACCCGGCGCGTAGACCCCGACTCGTTTCAGTGGGTCGGGACGCCGGCCGATCTCGACGCCTGGCTCGACGACCACAGAGCTCGCCGCAGGTAACTGAGACCGATGGAATGTCTCGATATTCCTGGCGGATCGTTCCATCGCTCTCCGCAAAGAAGGGCTCAAGCTCTCGTAAGCAGCTCTGCAAAGTTCGTTCGGAACCTCGATGCCCGGTAAATCGACTCTATCCAGCTCGTTTGCCAACTCCATCAAGGCAGTGTCGCCGTCGCGTTTCACACGAACAATGATGTCGGCAACTACCGCCGAAACGCTGTCGGCCGATTCCGAAGATTCGTTGCGGCAATACAACGCCAGCTTGTCAGCGGGCGAAAGGAGATCGTAAGCTCCGGTGAACCGGAGAATTGTCCTGCTCATGGCATTAAGCGCTCAATGCGCGTGACGAGAATTCCTTCGGCGCCAAGAGACTTGAGCGCGCCGATTGTGCGATAAACTGAATCAGATGGGATGACTGCATGGACTGCGACGAATACGCCACCGTTCATGATGTCTATGACAGTCGGACCGTTGAGCCCGGGTAACACTTGCTTGACTCGGTCCAGCGCGATTCGCGGGACATTTGCCATCAGGTATCGTTTGCCACGCGCCTGAACGACTGAATTGAGAGCAGTAACGAGCTCATCGAGCGCATGGATTTTTCCGGCGTCGCCACCTGGCCGAAGTGAGGGAGACGAGAAAAGGCGGGCGGTCGATTCCATGAGCGTCGTAACCTCGACGAGACCGTTTGTACGAAGCGTCGATCCTGTCGATACGATGTCCACAATCAGGTCAGCAATACCGAGATGAGGTGCTATCTCGGCTGCACCCGAAACCGGAACGATGACGACAGGCTTGCCAGCTGATTCGAAGTAGCGGGATGCGATTGACGGAAACACCGTAGCCACCCGCGAGCCATCCCTGATGTCTTCGACTGCGCGAACACCGCTGTCATCTCGAACCGCGAGAACGATACGACAAAAACCAAAACCGAGGTCGAGACGGCAGTCGAGGTCCCGGCGTGATTCCTGGACGAGATCGAAGCCCGTGATTCCCGCGTCCGCTGCATCGTCAGCGACAAACTCCGGAATATCCTGGGCCCGGACGAAGATTGCCTCGAACTCTCCGCCAAGCGAAGCGGTGAGTGCGCGGTCGCCGCGCGTGCGGACCTCGAGCCCGGCCTGATTGAAAAGCTCGCGAGCATCTTCGGAGAGCCGGCCTTTGTTTGGAAGTGCGATTCTAAGCATGATGGTGTGATTGAATACAA
>JANYKY010000144.1 GCA_025357975.1 Gemmatimonadaceae bacterium | reverse complement strand
CAAAGAGCTTCGCTATCGCGAGGGCAGCCTTGTACGGCTCACCATTATCACGATTGGTAAGAATCACCACCGTGAGCTTTCGCGCTGGAAATCGCACAATGACATTTCGAAATCCGGCCGATTCGCCCGAGTGCCATAAGGTTTCACCGGTGATGCGCCATCCAAAGCCATAGCTTACATCAGGAAGATCGGTGGTTGTATGCGGAGTGAAGGCCAGAAGGCGCCACTGTTCACCGAGCAGGCGAGAGTCGTACTGGGCTGCATCCCACTTCACCATGTCATCGACCGACGAATAGATTCCGCCGTCCCCAAGTACTGCGCTTGTCGTGCTCTGATCATGGCGAGTCCACGCGCCATTTTTCATCATGTAGCCATAGGCGCGGTTCGACACCACGTCCACTCCGTCCTGATGTGCGACAGTATGCGTCATGCCGAGCGGCACGAAGATGCGATCATGCAGAAAAGTGGCGAAGGGCTGACCGGAAACCTTCTCGACGATAAGCGCCAGCAGCGAATATCCAGTGTTGCTGTATCGGTAATTGGTGCCGGACGCGAAGTAGAGGGAATCCTTGCTCTCGATCAGCTTCAGCACCCCGGCATCGTGAACCTGCATCGTCTCACCGTCAGCCATCAGGTCTTCGTAATCGATGAGACCAGACGTATGCGTAAGAAGCTGATGGAGTGTTATCCTTTGTGCCGATTTCGGTAACGAAGGCAGCCACTTCGATGCACGATCGCTCAGCTCCAGCTTGTCATCCTGCGCGAGCAGTAGGATCGCAGCAGCAGTGAACTGTTTCGTAACAGAGGCGAGCCGGTAGTTAGTCGCCGGTGTTGCCGCAACTTTCACCTCTACATCGGCGAGTCCCCAGGAGCGGCGCACGACCGGAGCGCCATTTTCAATCACGAGAAGCGACGCACCGGGTACAGCTCCATCGTACGGCCTCATGAGGCGGCCGATCTCATTGTTCTGCACAGGACGTCCTCCCGTGGCGCAGGCGCTGAGAAGGAAGAAAAAAAATAAGTAGCGTGTTGGAAGTCTCGGTGATGTCATCTCGCGTGGTCGCATCATTGCAATCCATCACAGTTGCCGATCAAAGTGCCTGTTAGCCGTTGTCTATCGCCAGTGTCACCGGAGAACATCATGTCAGATTTCACACAGCAGTGGATCGACCATCTCAAGAGCGAGATAGGCGGAAGAATGGAGCCGTTTGCAGCGGCCATGCCCCCAGCGGAGTACGATGAGCTCGTCACCGACCTGGCGTGGTTTACCTTCCGGTTCTCGACAAATCCCGATACGAAGATGCGAACCGTTGCCCGTGGTTCGTAGCCCACTTTCCTTCCGCACTCAGGCCGTCAGGCGTGCGCGAAAGTCCCCGCTTGATTGACCAGCGGCATCACGGTTTCCGAAAAACGCTCCATCTCCTCGAGCTGAGGGCTGAACTGAAGTAGAAGAAGTCCCACCCCAACTCCCTCGAGCTCGAGAATCTTCTCTGCCACCTGTTCTGGAGTACCAACAAGGCCGGCACGCAAGCCGCGGTTGGAAACAGAGTAGTCCTCTAGACTGACAGATTGCTCGAGGCGTGTGTGCGACACCCAGTCCTGATAGTTGCCGTAACCCGGCGATCCCGGTGTAACGTTAGTGATTCGCGCGAGCTCACGCTGCGCTTCTTCTTCGGTGTCTCGCACGATCGCGTAAGCCGCCATCCCGTATATCATCGGATCGAGGCCGAGCGCTGCGCGCCGCGACTGAACGTCGGTTACCTTCGGCGCAACACGGTCGGCTGGATCACCATGAGTGACATACGCATCGCAATCACGGGTGATCATTCGCTTGGCGGCTTCTGACTCACCCCCCGCATATATCGGAGGCCTCGGGTGTCGCACCGGCTTCGGCTCCGCCACCGTTTCTTCGACCGAATAATACTTGCCCTTGAATGTGAAGGAGTCTTCGCGCCAGACACCATTCAACACCTCCAACCACTCCTCCGTTCGCGCGTAACGGTCATCGTGCTCGTCGAATTGAATTCCGTATCGACGTGCCTCATCAGCCCACCATGACGACACGACGTTAAGCGCGAGACGGCCGTTAGAGATGCGATCGATATTCGCTGCCTGTTTCGCAAGGATTGCGGGATTGTGAAAAGTCGGACGTACTGCAACCATCAGTTCCAGTTTCTCGGTCACTGCCGCGAGGGCAGCAGCTGTCGTCCATGCATCGAGCGACGGTGCATGGATCCCCTTGATATCGTTCAGGAATAATTCCGCAATGAGCGCGATGTCATAACCAAGTTCCTCACTCCGTTGAGCGAGACGCTTGACGTCCGTCCACGTCGCCTCCATTCCCTCATCGGGAACGTTGCGAAGCCAGCCTCCAAATACGGGGAGCCAGTATCCGAATCGCATCAAGCCGCCCCTGCCGTCGCATGGGCGCCGGTGCTGATTCCGGCGCGCTGCAGCAGATAATCCACCAGTCGCTCAAACGGATCGAAGCCGACCACATTCCGCGCATCGGCAACGAAGTTGGAAAGCGCATTTACGTCGTAGAAGTACGGCTTTCCGTCGCGAGAATCGATCATGTACTCGACACCACCCACATCCAGTTTGACGCGCGCAGCGATTCGCTCGACCTCTTCGATTATCTCTCTCGATGGAGTGAAACGCTCGACTCTCATTCCGTTCTTCGGTGCGTCAACCGCGCACGCCGAGCGGCTGAGTGCCTGACCCTCGGTAGTCTGGCATGCGTCGGCGGGACAGAGGTTGAATGAATCTTCAGCGGGGAAAACATTGATTGCATACAGGAACTTTCCGCCGAGCGTCTCGACACGGGTGATGTGGCCATCGGCATAAGGGACGAACTCCTGGACGAGCGCCGTATGATCGATTCCAAGTTGAATCGACCCGTTCGCCGCGGCTCGCTGTAGTTCTTCAAGCGAGTCGTAGCGGGTGATACCGGCGCCGCTTCCGCCAACATTTGCTTTCACTACAACCGGAAATCTCAGTCCGTCGGCTGCGGTCGGCGCAACACGTCCGCTATTGATTACGCGCGCTCGCGGATACGGAATACCGAGCTCCTGGAGAATGTCGAGCTGTAAGGCTTTCGATATCTCCATTGTGTAAGGAACAGACCCGTTGACTACGTCGACGCCCCGCCGCTCCAGGTATCGCAGCCAATCGAGCGTGAAATACGTAGACTCGGCATCGCTTCGCAGATACGCTGACGGGCTCGCACGATTGAATACAAGCGAGTAAGGAACGTCGGTCTCGGCCGGATCGTATACGTGCGCATTTGCGTCGATCCTGACATAGTCAACGTCTCTCCGATCGAGCTCCGCGAAGAGAGGACGAAACCAATCGGGGTGTTCGTAGAAGATTGCGAGCGGGCGATTTTCGAATTCGGTCATGGCTTGGGCAGTTAGAGTCCTATGCCAATGTAACATACACATATGAACGATTCGGGTCAGGCCTCAGCTATCAATCGGAATAACTGCTGGAAAGTGGCAGTCCAGCGCTATCTCCAGAGCGCAAGAATCGCTGCGGCGAGCCATCTCCTCCACTGTTTCCCCCTGCAGCGCTACCCAGCGCTTCGCAAATAATACCGGCGAGTGCCATAGACCGCCGAGCATGAAGATCGCGATCCCGGAAACGAGAACTGCGAGGTAGTTGATGGGTGGCACTCAAACTCCGTGGAAGATGATTGGTCGCGCGTAAACCGGGCGCAGCGCACGACAACATAGGTCAAAGTCTGAACTGGCAATCGCGCATGGATAAAGGGCGTATGTCGATCGAAGCGCGACGACTAACGAACAGCCTGCTGATTTGACGGGGCCCACCGGCTAAGTGCTGGCCGAATAGCCCGCAATACGGCGCTATCCCCGTCGATTTTCCAGTCGACTTTCTGATAGGTGACTGTCTGATCGTTCTTTACGTTAAAGAAAAGCAATGCATGTACCTGCGGATACTTTGACGTGATGTTGTCCAGCGCGTCTCGGTACCACGTAGCGCGGTTTCCTCCGACTGCCAGCGACCCGAATTCGGCGACCATGACCGGCTTTCCAAACGAAGCCAGCGCCGGATATTTCTGCCCGAAGATTTCCTGAAAACTCCACCAGCTCGACCATTGTGCGATCGGGCCAAAGTTGAGGGCGCCGGTCGCGACCCAGTCGACGTAGTCGTTGCCGGGATAGTATGTCTCCCAATACCGATACGCGACGTGCGGAGACCACACCCACAAAACATTATTGGCGCCGTCGCGCCGAAAGCGATCGACAACGTGTTTCCACGCGGCGATGAACTCGATGTTCGTGTTGTTCTGCGGACCCCACGGATAACGATATGGATCGTTCATCTCGTGTCCGAAGCGCACGAAAATGGGCTTGCCGAACCTGGCCGCCCCGAGAGCCCACACGTCTATATAGAAGTCGTACTCGCCCGATGCGACTGCGGCCATTCCATGGCGATCGCGCTGGTCGCGGAGCGGAATCTGCGGATGCTTGTCGTTCGCAAAATCGCTGAGCCACGGCTCCCACGTGACTACCGGTACGGAGCCAACATCCGAGATGGCAGTCGCAAGCCCCACCGGAAAATCTTCATCGGGCCGATCGCCCCAAGCCATGTAAATCTGAACGAGCGGGAACGTCGTGCCGATTGAATGCTCGAGCGCGACAACACCGTCGAGTGTGCCTGGAATTCCCGAATCAAACGCGCCAAGCAGCACGCCGTCGGGTCGCTTCAGGCGCTCAACTGAATTTCGGTAACCATCAAACCACTTTAAGCCGGCGCTTCGGCCTGGCCCCTGAAACCGCCCGCGCATTGCATGCTCGAACGAGCCGAACGCACTTCCAAGCCGGTCCATTGCGCCCGTCACCGGACCCTCAGAGCTCGATGAGATTGTAGTCAGGGCGAGCGATCCGATGAGCGCGCCGCCGATAACGATTACGATCAACATCAGCCGATTACGCGTTCTCATTGTCCGCCGATGCTCGAGACGTCGACGCTATCCCATGGCGCAGTGGATGGAACCAGTCTCGACTGCCATGCAGCATAAACTGCAGGACATGCGATCAATACAGGTAAAGTGGCAAACGCGAGCATTCCCCACACAGCTTCACTGCTCAGCTCGAGCGATGCCTCGGGCGTGCTCAGCATCCGCGAGCCAATCACGTGGGCAACGGTCACGAGATACACGGCGATCAACAACAGCGAAGGCCACGCGAGCTTGAGAAATCGGCCTTTCACCGCCTGCTTCGCCGTTGGCAGATATGGGATTTCCGCTCGGACGATAGCGAGCATCGTACCGGCCAGGAACACAGGCCAGCACGCGAGCTTGAGCGTAATCCCTCTCCAGTTAACACCGGTTTCAGTGGAGCGGTCGCACAACCAGCGCTGAACGTAGAAATAGATCGCCAGTCCAATTGCGGCGACTGGGGCGGTCTCGCCGATGAACTCGGTAAACCGCATTGACGCAGGCTGGTATCCAGTCCACAGGTACAGATAGGGGAAGACCAGATAAATCAGCGTCGTTACCCCAAAAAAGTAGTAAGTCCCAATGGTCAGATACGACAACAACTGCCTCCACCGAAGAGATGAGATGGCGCGAGGCAGCTCCGCGAATACAACCTCGTACACACCTCGCGACCATTTGAGCTGCTGTCGAAAAAAAGATCCCAGATCTTCGGGAACGAGCCCGCGACTCAACACTTCGGGCACGTACACGGATTTCCATCCCGCGGCGTGAAGCCTGATCGCAGTCACAAGATCTTCAGCGAGCCCAACTCCGTGTCCGCCAATCGATATCAGGGCAGCCCTTCGAAAAGTGCAATTGGCGCCGATCACCACCGCCGCTCCATGCCCATGCAAACCCATCTGGCCCGGCCCGTAAAACGCATACGTCTGCTCGGCCGCTCCCCTGGCGGTGAATGAACGCGACTGATTGTAGTATGCCTGAGCGACCTGCACGAATCCCACTTCTGAATCGTCGAAGTGACCGAGCACCCGGTCGAAAAACTCGGGAAAGGGAATGTGATCAGGATCCAGAACGAGAACGAATTCCTCGCTGGTCAATTCGAGCGCATGATTGATCTTCCCCGCCTTCGCACCCGGCAAACCGATCAACTCGAGATGAGTTGCGCCGAATCTTCTCGACAGTTCTGCGAAACGCTCGTCACGAGTGTCATCCAGAAGATACGTAGCGTGCGGGTAACTCACGCGATTACATGCATCGAGCGTCTTCTCGAACATCGATAGCGGTTCGCCCGGTGTGCTCGTCAGAAAGATCGCGACACGGTACCCAGTGGGCGCTTCGCGGTCGACCGGTTTTGCCATCGCAGCATAGTTTATCCATCCGAGCACGACGCGACTGATTCCGTACCAGAATGCAAGAGACAGAAGCGCGAAGAGAAACGGCTGAGAAACGTGACTGGCGCGAAACCACCAATCAGCCAATCGCAGAATCGCTGCGAGCCCAATCCCCGCAAGTGTGCCGATGACGAGACGATCGCGAAAGAGTGGTATGGCTGCAACGCGATGCCTCCACAGGCGCTGCTCCGGATTTGTGGTTCTACTCAGTAGCCGCCCGCCATCCGAATTGCGCGCTCCGAAAAGCTGTAAACGAGCGATACCGACGCGGCCGATGCGCCATAAAACCCAGTTCGAAACAAGTAGCCGCTGGCGACAACCTTCACATCGTTACCCGGTTTCACCTGCAGTGATGCCCGCGCATTCCACGGATTGAAAGTACGTTCATAAGAAAATCTTTGAACGGCAGTCGTTGCTGGAGAAGTTGTAACTACAGTGAGCAGAACCGGATGAGTTTCCGTTGCGCGAAACGAGTAGGATCCGTTTGCGTCGAACGTCACAATAGGGCTCAAGCGCGCTTCGATTGCCACCACCGCAGAGTGGCTTTGCAAATCGATCGGTGTGTAGTAAGGCTGGTACGATCCGGTAAGGTCGAATCGCGCGTCCCCGGGCAGGAACGGCTGGTTGGGATTGGCAAGACTGAAACGGCTCGACGAGGAGGTCTGTACGGATCCAGCGTATCCGGCGCGGAAACTCAAGTCGGGAGATCGAACGAGCGGAGCAAGGAGCCATGCATAACCAGCGGTAACCGAATTAGCGTCCGGAAAGCGCTGAATCTGATAAGCGGCTTCACCGAGCCACCCACGCGGATGATCGAGGTGCGCGTAGGCAATGCCCGTGTTGCTCGTCACCGACTGCGATAAACTCGTCTCCGTTTCGAAATAAGGAGTCCGCTGTGCCCGTACTCCAAATTTCACATGAGCCGGCAGCCTCCATGCTGCGCCGGCGTCGAACGTGACGTCCGATGAGGAACCGAATGAACGCGTCACTGCGCCCGCTGAAAGCGCTAATTCCACGTGTGCTGCTGCTGCGTAGTGAGAAAGAGCAATCGCGCCCATCCGGGCGGTTCGCGATGCGGTGTCGCCAAGCTGGAACCTGAGGCTTCGGGCGTGAATGGAAACTGAGGTCGATGCGAGAGGAAACCACCCAGCTTCGGCGGCGACCGAAGTACGATCGATCGGCTGGTCATCGTGCTGATAAAACGGTGTTACGCTGCCCCACGGGGCAGTCAGGACAGCGATGTCCACATGAATTCGTCTGATCGCGGGATCGCTATCGCCGGCCGCAATCGCGGATATTGCAAGACGATTCGCTTCCACGAAATCGCCGTTCCAGTACGCGAGAGTGGCGAGAATTCCATCGGAGCGCCCACGGTTCGAAGCAGGGTTGACGGTGGCGAGAACCTCTTTTGCCCGAGCAGAAAATCCCGTCTCTACGAGCATCCGGCCGTACTGCAGGCGAAGCTCGGTGTCTTCGGGATGCAAAACCAAACCTCGCTCCGAAATTTGCCTGGCCCCAGACAGATCCTTTTGCCAATACAGCGTCTCAGCCAACAACCGAAGGGCGTCCCCATCGTCGGCATGAGCGGCGAGATGTGCTCGAAGCACACCGACTGCTCCCGCAAAATCTCCGGAATCGCGGAGGTGCGTGGCCTCAACGCGCGCATCGTCTGCCGGGTGTTCCTGCGAATACAGCCAGCGTGGTGAAATGGCCATAGCGACGAAACAAAGAAATGCGACCTGGCGGAGTGCGTACCAACCGTCGGGAAAAGCAGTGATTTTCAGCAAGTAGGTGCGGCGGTGTTGTCGATATGAGTAAGGGCTGCAATACATAGGGGCGTCGACACGATGACGCAACACTGAAGTACACGGCATTCGCACGGGCATTTCGGTAATTTTGGAAGCCGACAACCGTTACCCGAACCAATCAACCGAGACACCGATGGGAATCAAGATTCGAAGCTCGTCCAGATATTTCGCAGCCGCATCGATCGCGTTCGCTGCGTCCAGCGCAACACTGCTGGCGCAAACGAACGCTCGGAACCGCGCGACATCACCGATCACTGTCCGGTGGCTTGGCCACGCAACTTTCGAGATCACGTCTTCGGGCGGGACACGGCTGCTCATCGATCCTTTCATCACCGGGAATCCGTCAACTCCCGACTCGCTGAAAAATCTTGCGCGCTACGGTGGCGCATGGAAGCCGAACGCAATTCTCGTCACGCATAGTCACCCCGACCATGCGCTCGATGCAAAGGCGATCGCCCAAATGAGTGGCGCGCCGGTAGTCTCCGCGTCAGAGTGGGCCGCAACGCTGAAACTTCCGGACGCCCAGACAATGGGAGGCAGCGTTGGCGGATCATTCAAGATCGGAGACGTTACCGTTCATCTGGTACCAGCGGTACACTCGAGCGACCCAGGCGGCCGGCCGCTTGGCTTTGTCATCCAGTTTGCCGACGGTCGATCACTGTATCACACGGGCGACACATGGATATTCAACGACATGTCGCTCATCCAGGAGATCTATCACCCCAGCATCATCCTGCTTTGCGTCGGCGGCGGCCCTTACACGGAAGATCCAAAGACTGCTGCACTGGCGATACGGAAATACTTCAGTCCCTCCGCCATCGTGCCGATGCACTACGCGACATTTCCCGGTCTTGCAACGGATGCAGACGTAAGGGCCGCATTTGCCGGCGATAAGCGACTGACGGTGATGACGCCCGGTGAGACGCGTCGCTTCTAGAAATTCTCACAACAAAAAACGGTGTCCGACATCGATGACGACGAGTTCCTGCTCGACGAAGATTTTCCGTTGGGTGACGGTGTCGCCGATATGGACACACTGGTCATCTGCCCGTATTGCGGCGAGGAAGTCGAGATCGGAGTAGACCCGGGAGGAGGATCCGACCAGTCGTACATCGAAGACTGTCCGGTATGCTGCTCCCCGTGGATGGTCCGCCTGCACTACTCCGGCGGAACAGTCGAAGTCACGCTCGCGCAAACGGAGGCTTGACGCGGAGCCGGTGAACACCTGATCTCACTTGGGCCGCTACAGCACCGGCCAGCGCTTTGGCGATGAGAAAAGGAGGCGGTTCAGAGGCAAAGGCTCCCGCAATAGCGTAAAGCGCACGGGGCGAAAACGAAGACGCGCGCTGAATCGCGTATATGGGCTCCCAACTATCAGGCAAAAACTTTGCCTTGAACCTGCCAAGGCCACCGAAGTTATAAAAGCGCTGCCCATGCGCTTCCGTCCAGCGCAAAGCGAGCTTGAGCCATCCAGGCTCGGATTCATGAGGAGTCGAATCACGCATCGCAAGCGGCGCAAGCCCGAGCGTCAGATACTCAGCTCCGTCATCGGTGACGGCACGAACTGCTTCGTTCAGGAGCAGCTCAATCGTCCCGTTGGGAGCTTCAGGAATTCGCGGAAATTGCTCGACCAGCCAGCCTGCCCGCACAGGAACGGGCGATAATACTGCGAACGCCAGAATTTGCTCGCTATCCTTGCCGTGTTCGACCTTCCTCCATGCAACGAACACTCGACGATCATCGAGACGCTCGAGAGTTGACGGCTCGATGAGAAAATGCATCGGCGGCAAGCCTCGTCCTTTGAGCCATCGCTCGAGCACAGCACGAAGTTGTGGTGATTCGGTTGCTTCATCCGCCGACCACTCGCGAACGTTCACGCCCTTGTTCACTGCGCGATGGAACTGCGCCCTCAGAGACGCGTAGCGTTCGGCCTTTGCAGACCATGTCGCCGGGTTCCACGCGGGCTGCGCGCCGAGCAGGACCATTGAATGAAGTGGACTGTCCCGCAACACGCCTTCGAGCCGGGCCTCCGCACCGAAGTAGCAAACACCAAGACTTGACGCCGCCGCTGAAGCTTCGAACTCATCCACCACCGCCCCCAGCCGCTCCGCGCTCGAGACGGGCGCACCAGCAACAACCCGAATCCCTGCGCGATCAACGTAGCCTACGACCGCATCCCCCTGTTCTGAAAACCAGTGGGCGATGCCGGGATTGACGATCTGATACGAAGTCGCATTCCATCCATGCTCCATTACCAGATCACGTGCCCTGCGAACCGGATCAGGCCAATCTGATATCATGCGCGGGAGTCAGAACTTCGTGATGAAAGTGGAAGCAAGCGAGCTTCGATGGAGGTGATGCTTGGCCCGCAAGCGGGGAGTGTGAGCAGAGAGCAAGTCGCTTCGGGACACCATGCCGATGACGATTCGCGGCTGATCGCGAGTCACCACGGGCAACCTGCCAACCCGTTCGACCACCATGTGATCGGCCGCCTCACGAAGCGAGCTGTCATCGAATACCACCGCCGGGGGGCGACGGATCAGTGATTCGACGAGGTCGGTATCTGGCCTCAACTTGTCCAGGAGATCTCGACGCGTTACCACTCCAATAAGGAGTCCGTCACCATCCAGGACCGGAAACCCCTGATGAGTTGCCCCGCCGCCTCCGCTCTCGAGCCACGCGCGCACCTCCGACAGCATATCCGACGCTGTCAACGCCACGACTTCTTTCGTGCATGCGTCCCTGACAAGAACGTTCGACAGGTGATCCACCGTGTACGCATTTCGCAGACGAATGCCGCGTCGAACAAGCTTCTCCGTCATCAATGATTCACGGCTGAGTAAAAGCGAAACCAGGTACGCTGCACTGCATCCGCCGAGCAATGGTAGCAAGCCCATTGGCTGGCGCGTGGTTTCAAATGCAAATACGATCGACGTAAGAAGCGCGTGAGTGGCTCCAGCGAACAGCGCCGCCATACCCACCAGTGCGGCAACACCCGGCGAAACGCCGAGGGCAGGCGCCGATGACGAAAGAACCTCTCCGATCCACGCGCCGAGGCCACTCCCGATAGTAAAGAGCGGAGCAAGAGTACCACCGGAGGTGCCACTACTTATATAGAAGGCCCACGAGACAAACTTGAGCAACACGAGGAAAAACAACGCACGACCCACGATCGTGCCGCCAAGCGCACCGGTGATGTTGGAGTAGCCAATGCCAAGGGTTCGCGGCTCCAGGATTCCGCATAGTCCCACTGCGAGTGCGCCAATCGCTGGCCACCACATCCAGTGAATGTGAAACCGATGACCAAGTACTTCGAATCCGTCTTCTATTGAATAGGCAATTCGCGTTATACCGACACCGATTGCACCCATTAAGGCGCCTAGCAACACGTAACTGATAAGAGCCACGTCGTTCGGCGCTGCGATGTTCGGCACAGCAAAAACCGGAGCGCTTCCATCGAAGCCAACATGCACAGCGGTTGCGACCACAGCGGCAAGCGCGACGGGAATCAAAGAACGCGGATGGTATTCGAAAAGCAGCAGCTCGACCGCAAGCAGCACGGCAGACACAGGAGTTCCAAACGTTGCGGCCATTCCAGCAGCCGCGCCCGCTGCGAGAAGAGTTTTTCTTTCATCCGCAGTGACGTGAAGAATCTGACCGACGATAGAGCCGAGTGCGCCGCCTGTCGCGATGATCGGCCCTTCGGCGCCAAAAGGGCCACCAGTCCCGATGGCAATCGCAGCTGAAAAGGGCTTCAGGATCATCAACCGAGCACGAATGCGACTTTCTCCGAAAAGAACGCGCTCCATCACTTCGGGAATACCGTGACCGCGAATTGATGCCGACCCGAACCGGGCGATCAATCCAACAACCAGGCCACCCACAACCGGAATCAGAAGCAGAAGCATCCATCCTGCGTGCGATGCAGCGGGAGAAGCTGGTGCCCTAGAGAACCGTCCAAAGAATGCAAGGTTCGTAAAGAAACGAATGAGAAGAATCAGGATCTGAGCGAGGAGACCAGCGCCGGCAGCGACCAGTATTGCGAGGCCGGAAACGAGCACCGTCCTCTTGTCGACGAGAATGGAATCTTTTGGAGTGAGAATCCGAAGCTTGTCTTTCTCCCCGTCGTCATGTGATTCGTCGACGACAGTGCCGAGACCTGGAGCTACGGGCAGCGCACCTGGCTGAGTAGCGTCTTGTTCGAGGCGATCGCCTGTGGGTCGTCGAGAGGGATCGTCGGAGTTGTCAGCTTTCTCTTCCTTCATGTTCGCAATCTATCAAAGCCGAATACCTGCGTAGCGAGCAAAACGGCGAGTTAGAAATGAAACAGATAGCTCAATTTTCCAAATAATCCATCGCTCGTCCGCCTGAGATCGCGGAAGCGGAACTGATTGGGCTCATCCATGGTTGAGCCATATCCGAGGTAAACGAGGGTTCCAGGCACAGGCCGATAACTGAACAGCCAGTCAATCGTGAACTCGTTGGTTGTAGAACCCGGGTCTCGCACGCCACCGAGCTCGATTGGATTCCCGCCGCGATCCTCGAGCGACGAACGAGATCTTGCTGCGTACTGGCCAACTAGGCGAACGAAAATCGCTGGCGTCAACTGATATTCGGTCTTGATGCGGGGAATCGTCTCGGTAGAAAAGCGCGAGCCGTCCAGCGACCGGTTGAGAATCTGGCGCGAGAACTGAATCGAGCTGCGAAGAGCTGTAGTTGGGCGAAGGTCGATCGCACCGTCTATCTCGGTGCTCTTACCCGGTGAGGCTTCGCGAAAAATCGGCGTAGCACCGCGAGTGATGCTTGCGGTGGCACTGATGATTCGCAACGTCGGCGTCGTGACGCGAACGGAGGTCGCGAGCTGATTG
>JANYKY010000094.1 GCA_025357975.1 Gemmatimonadaceae bacterium | reverse complement strand
CAATCATGAAAATGATGATAGTGGTGTACAGCGGATCAAACCCGCACCGAATCTCGTCGTTGCTTGATAGCCATCACGCCGGCGGATACAGCGAGTTTCGCAATGTCCATGGCGCTGGAACGACCGGCAGACGCGAAGGATCGCGCGCGTGGCCGGGCGAGTCCACGCTCTTCTTCAGCGTCGTTCCGGCGGATCAATCGCTGGACCTCGTTGAAACTCTGCGCGCCGAAGCGGCGCGCCTGCCAGCCGGGGAACGCGTGCATGTCGCCGTGCTTCCAACCGAAACCTTTTTCTGATAGAAGGATCTCAAAATGTGCAATGACAACATCATTCGTCGCTTCGCCGGCGTCTTCATTCTCGTTTCGCTCACGCTCGGATGGCTTGTCAATCCGGCGTGGCTTCTATTCACAGCGTTTGTTGGCGTGAACCTTCTTCAGTCGAGCTTCACCTCGGTGTGTCCGCTCGAGCGGGTGCTTGGTCACTTCAATCTTCTTGGCTGTCAGCGCCGAGTCGCTACACCCGGCCCCGAATCGGGAAAGCTTTGAGTGCGGAAACAGAATTTCCTATATTGTCAGACGGACATACACACGCCGGGAGGCTAGTGGCAAAGCTCAAGATGACCCCTCAAGTCCTTGATCTAATCGCGCTTCGTTTCAAGGTACTCTCGGACTCGGCGAGACTGAGGATTCTGAACTGCCTCCGCTACGGGGAAATGACTGTGAGTGAACTCGTCGAAAAAACCGAACTCGGCCAGGCCAACGTGTCGAAGCATCTTCAAATCCTGCACTCCAATGGCTTTGTGGAACGGCGAAAAGACGGTTTATTCGTCTATTACAGTTTTGCCGACGAGAGCGTGTTCAATCTATGTGACATTATGTGCGGGCGGCTCGAGGCGGAGCTGAAGTCGCGGCGGAAGCTGTTCGCTTCATGAATCAGCCGGAGTAGTGGGCGTCGAATCTGCTTTCCTGAGTGGTAAGCGTGCGCGGCGGGTCCGAGAGGCCGGGGTTGCAGGTCCGAGTCTCGCTCCTGCTATGAAGACGAGCCAACCACTTACATCGTGGTTGGCTCTTGTCGCTTTACCCGCTGTTCTCGGTGCGCACCGGGGTTGGCACCCACTGGTAGGCCCTGCTTTCCGCCCGCCGCGCGTTGAACGCTATCGTTCGCACCAATTCTGCGAACTCGGACGGCGGTAGGTCGGCGCAAATCTTTGCGAGTCTCTTTCCTATTTCTGCTTCGAGCTGCTCTCGTCTTTCGTTCTCATTTTCCAACATACGTCATGCATTGTTCTCGGTATGTTCACTATCGCACAAAGAAGTCCAGACAGTGCTGATCTACACGTATGCCCTGATTATCCACATCATCCCGCTCACGCAAAAAACGTAAGTCTGCGGTTTGGTGCCCCACTCGTTCCGATGGCCGCGTCCCTATCACAGTCTACGATAAGGGCACCCCGGTCACGAGGCCGGTTCGCAGAGTAAGGATCTCGACCTGAGACAGCCTGGCCACCGCTCGGGAAATCGGCGCAAGCCGACAACCTTTTGCGATTAGGAGTTGCAGCATGAAGACGTTCGCTTTACCCGCCTCGCGCTAGCCGTCAGCGTGCTCAATGTCGTAGCCACATGTTCTGAAAACGGACGACGCCGCGACTCACACAGTTAAACCACCTGCGCGCTGTCATCCGCCGGGAGCAGCAGGCCTCCGCGCGGAAGCGTCAGACTAAACATGCTGCCGCCCGCGGGAATAACTGCGACGGTCAAGTCTCCACCCATCGCGCGAGCAAGATCGCGGCTGATGGCTAGCCCCAGTCCTGTGCCTTGCTGGGTGCGAGTGAGCTTGACGTCGACCTGTACAAAGGGAAGAAATATCCGTTCCAGCTGATCTTCGGGAATGCCTTGTCCTGTGTCGGCAACGGAAATCAGTACCTCGTTCTCGCCGGCGACCTCACAACTCATGCGAACGTGTCCGCCCGGATCCGTGAATTTCACGGCGTTGCTCAATAGGTTCAGGATCACCTGTTGCACCTTTTGGCTGTCCGCCCGCGCTGTGATGTGCGCCCCGCATCCGTCGAACTTGAACTCGACACGCTTGGCGTGCATCTGTGGCGCCACCAATGCTTCGCACGTCGCGAGCACTTCGTCCAACGGTACATCCACGATCTCGTAGTGCACCGCACCCGCGTCGACCTTCACAAAATTCAGCACGCCGTTGATCAGCCCGAGTAGATGCCGCTGGCTTCGCTGGATCCTCTCCAGCGCGACGCGCTGTTGCGGCGTAACCGGACCATGAACTTCGAGCTCGATCAGCTCTACGTACCCTCCAATTGCATTGAGGGGAGTGCGAAGCTCGTGGCTCATGACGGCGAGAAAATCTGTCTTCGCCTTGTTCGCCGAATCTGCCTCTTTGACTGCACGCTCCGCAGCCGACAGCAGGAGGTCGCGTTCACGAATGCTGTTGTTTCTGGCGGTCACGTCGATCGCAACGACGACGATACCGGTCACCTGCCCATCGCCCTCGGCCAACGGGTGGTAAACGAGATCGTAATAGTTGTCCAGCTCGCCCGTCGCCTGCGAATCGAACCGAATCAGGAAGTCATTGGCGAAAAATGGACGACCGGAGTCATACACTCCATGGAGAATTCTCTCCGCCTCTGACCCAAGCAATTCGGGAAACATCTCCGTCAATGTGAGACCGACTGGATCGCGATTCCCAATCATCTCGCGATACTTGAGATTGGCCGCGGTGTAACGCAGCTCGCGACCCTCGAGCACGCCAACCGCAACGGGGGCCTGCGCAAAAACCCGACGCGTTGTCTCGCGTGCCGCGTCGGCATCCGCCCGCGCGCGCCGCTCAGCCGTGATGAGCTGCTCGCGGTCGGCCGCTGAATTTATCCGTGCTGTCGTCTCCTGGCACACGACGAGAACACCAGAAACATTTCCACCGTCGTCGAATGCCGGGTTGAAGCTGTATGTCCAATAGACATCTTCAAGCTTTCCGTTCCGTTCGATGGGGACCAGTTGATCTTCATGGAATGTCGCTGGTCCACCGCCCATGACCTGCCAAATCTGAGGGCCGATCACAGGCCATATCTCGGTCCAGAAGTTCGCACCCTCCGCCCCAAGAGCGCGGGTATGCCGGTCTCCAAGGCCGAGGCTGGGCCGGTAAGCGTCGTTGTATATCTGTATGAGCTCGGGACCAGACCAGAGAAACATCGGAAAGGATGAAGCAAGCATCGTCGCCACGGTGGTACGAAGACTGAGCGGCCAGGCAATGGAAGGCCCAAGAGCCGTCAGGGACCAATCAAACGCCCGGCACCGCTCGCGCATTTCGCCGGGACCGTCGAAAATCTTATCCCGTGGCGCAAGCGATATGTGCTCGGGCTCAGCTGACAAAATGGCGGCGGATCCCTTCGTCACCTCGCCATGCGGGCGCGACGCGTCAGCCTCGGGAAGCAGCGTATACAGTGGCTTCCCATCGTCGTCGTTGGACCGGTTGGTCACAAGAGGTGGCTTCGACATCGCTGCGCCTCGTCGGTGAAGAGGCGTCGCCAGAAGCGCCACGGTGCTGCCGCACGAGACTGGCAGACCACATGAGAGCAGGCTGGTGGGAACGTCCCGCATAGAGCTGAATGTGGCCGGGCGCATGGCAAATAGCAAACGACAGCGGGGATTGTATGCAATGGCGGACTGGAAGCCATGTTTCAGCGGCGCTGTACCATCGCGTACACATGAACGGCGATACTTATTTGCGCTTGTGTTCGCCTCGAAACGGGAGTATCGATGGGTCCCCATGCATATATCGATCGAGCGGATTGACCCGGCAACACTGGGGACGTTCAAGGACCAGCTGAGCAGAGTTCAGTCGATCGAGACCGTTATTCCCGAGAAGCTCCAATCGGCGATTTGCGCCGTCGTCGACCAGCTGAAGGAACAGGGCTATCTCGCTGAACACGTAATAGTCTTCATGAGACAGATCTGCATGAACGTCGGCCTCGCTTCCCACATCTATCACTCAGGTGAGTGGAACGGCCGGATTGCGCGTGGCATGGTGGACGGGATTGTCACGATGTGCATCGACCACTATTACGCAGCGACCGCAGTCGACCAGGTTGTTGCCGGCCCGCAGACGGATGGCGTAGCTTAGCCACATGACTGTGGATCGGTGGCCCGCTCTGCCGGTCGCCGGATGGCGGGATACCTACGCAACTTTGCACCGCTGGACGCAGGTGGTGGGCAAGACGCGACTGTCGCACACACCGATGCAGAATCACTGGTGAAACGCCACCCTATACGCGACTTCATGCGGACTTGGCACAGGGGTCATGGCCGAGAATGGGAGACTGTTTGAAGCCGACTTTGACTTCATCGAGCATCATGTCGCTATTTAGACCGGCGATCGCCCGGGTGGATCGCGTCCTCAAGATCTTTCGCGGTCGGTTCGTCGGAAAGTCAAGCCCGTCGCATTTCTGGTGGGGAAGCTTTGATATCTCTTGCACGCGATTTTCCGGGAAGCGAGCTCCACTTCACCCGGGTGGCGTACCAAACTGCCCTGATTACGTGACGCGCGAAGCATACTCGCATGAATGCATGAGCGTTGGCTGGTGGCCAGGAAGTCCGGGAGTGCTCGAAGAGCCAACGTTTTATGCGTACGCGTATCCGGAGGCCGCGGGATTTCCTGACGCAGCAGTGACGCCGTCGCACGCCTACTATCACACAGGAATGCACGAATGGCTTCTTCCATATGAGGCGGTTCGCAGCGCGGCCGATCCCGACTCGATGATTCTCGAATTTTGTGAAAGCACGTATTCAGCAGCAGCGACTCTCGCCGGCTGGGACCGTGCGGCACTCGAATCTACCGTACACGTGGGAGCAACATTTTGACGAGTGACACAGAAGAGGGAGGTCGCTGGCTCGAAGCGCGCGTGGGTTCGGATGGGTTGCGTGCAGACCTGACCGCGCGACACCATCGCATGTCCGCAGACGAGCCCGAATCCGTCGGTGGGACAGACGCTGGCCCGACTCCATATGAGTACATCCTCGCAGCACTCGCGAGCTGCACCGCGATAACTATCCGGCTCTATGCCAATCGAAAAGCGTGGCCGCTCGAGTCCGCCACCGTGGCCGTTCGGCAGGGACGTTCGCACCACAAGGATTGCGAAATGTGCGAGACGGAGAAAGTTGCAATTGGAGTCATCGAACAGCGCGTCGAGCTCACCGGTCAGCTCAGCGACGAACAGCGAAAAAGATTACTGGAGATCGCGGATCGTTGTCCGATCAGGCAGACGCTCGCTCGCGGCATAGAGGTATCGTCCTGAAATGAGGGCAAGTCATTCCTTAGCGCCTCCGGTAGTCACCGTTGTCGTTGCGGCCGTTCGGCTGCCTTTGTAATCTCCCATTCAGGAAAGGTGTTTAGGTTACTTGCGGCGATTCCACATACGACGCGTAATCTGAAATGAAATCTCCAGACTCGACCCTGAAATTCCCAATCGTGGCGGCACTTGGCCTTGCCGGTATGGCCGCCTGCAGCAGTCCGAAAGCGCGCACCGCTTCAGCAGCGGTTACCGAAGGCCGAAGCTCGACAGCCGCCATAAACATTTACGCGGGCACGGGCCCCAACGAAATTGCGCCCGAGGCAGCTCTTGCCCGGCCGCTCGTGTACGTCCCCAACTCGCGTGGTGCGAGTGTGACCGAGATCGACCCAAAGACATATCAGGTAGTGAGGACTTTTCCGACGGGCAAAATTCCTCAGCACGTTGTCCCATCGTATGACCTCAAAACTTTGTGGGTCGCGAACAATTCGGGCAACTCGCTCACACCGATCGATCCACGTACGGGACAGGAAGGAGCGCAGATTGCGGTCGACGACCCGTACAATCTCTACTTCACGCCAAATGGCCGATACGCAATGGTCATCGCGGAGCGTGCAAAGAGAATCGATTTCAGGGATCCACACACGATG
>JANYKY010000091.1 GCA_025357975.1 Gemmatimonadaceae bacterium | reverse complement strand
CGAAGATCCTGTTCACGCCAGCCGAGTGCAGGTGTATCGGCGGTCACGACGATGGCGGAAAAGCCCGATGCCTCAGCGCGGCGGATGAAACTCGTGCTCAACTCTTTTATGTGCGACGGGTAGAGCTGGAACCATCGCGTTGCACTGCCCATGACCTGCGCCACGTCTTCCATTGCGACTGAAGACACCGAGCTGAGAATTATCGGAACACCGTTGGCCGCTGCAGCCCGAGCTGGCGCCTTCTCCGCCTCGGCGTGAAGAATTCCCTGGACGCCGATCGGCGCAAGCAGAACCGGCGCGGTCATTTCCTGCCCGAACAGTTCGATAGAAATGTCGCGCGAACTGACATCGTTAAGTGTTCGCTGGCGAATCCGGACTCGATCGAAGGCTTCACGATTGGCTCGCATGGTATCACCGCCGCCGGCTGCGCCTGCTACGTACCAATACGCTTCCTCCCGCAGCGCAGCGCGGGCGCGTGCTTCCCATTCGTCGAAGGAAAACGGAAGGTCGATGCGCTTTCCAGCGGCCGCGGCACCGTAGACTTCAAGCTGCACCTGCTGGCCGATTGTCATGTCGGTAAAATGCCGCCTTGCTTACGCCGCCGGGAGAACCGCAATCCACTCCACGTCGCATCGATCGCGCAAACCTTCGTGTCGACTAGTCCGGTCGCCAATCCGAAATCCCGAATCAGGTTTTCGTCGAGATCGGACTTCAGCTTCGCGGATTTTTTCGGCCACGCGACCCACAACATCCCACCGGTCGGAGGAAGACAGCCTGCGGCTGCGCCGAATTGGGATTTCATCTTCAGGAAGTCCGTAACGAACAAGACAATGACGTCGGCCTCACCGCGCAGCGTTCTTTTTACGACCACCTGGGGCGGAAGCTCACCGAGCGTCGCTGTAAAGTCGACTGGCGCGTTGAGAACCATCAGACGAGTTCCGTCCCCGATGCCAAGTTTTTTCGGAAGCGGAGTACCAGAGTATCCGGCAGTCACGGAATACGCGAGAGATGATGGTACACACAACAGGTGTAGCCGCTGATGAGATTCTGGAGCGTCGTCGCCGGTGTCACGCCATCAGGGGCCAAGACGCAGATATGTCTCTTCGTAACGAGCCATCGATTCGAGAATGACCTTGATGGCGACTTCGCTTTTCTCCCAACCGATGATTTCGACGCGTCGCCCTTCCAGATCTTTGTAGATATGAAAAAAATGCTCGACCTCTTTCAGGTAGTGCTGCGACAAGTCGGCAATATCGAAATGATCGTTGTAAAAGGGGTCGTGCGCGGGGACGGCGATGATCTTGTCGTCCGGCTCGCCGCGGTCGAGCATCTTTAACACGCCTAATGGACGACAGTCGATCTGGCATCCCGTAAAAGTTGGCTCGTTGATGCTGACGATGATGTCGAGCGGATCATGATCTTCGTGCAAGGTTCTTGGAATCAGGCCGTAATCTCCCGGATAGTGCACGGCCGAAAAGAGCACGCGATCGAGACGAAATTGTCCGCTCGCCTTGTCCAGCTCGTACTTGTTTCGGCTGCCGCGCGGAATCTCGACAACCGCGGTTACAACCTCGGGGGGATTCGCGCCCACGGGGAAATCATGCCATGGGTTCATGAGTGGACGCGCTCCATTGTGCCTTTGTACGACATCGGCTCTTCGGCCACTCCAAAGTTGGACGCGGCGAGCTCGGCGATAGTGTCCACCTGCGACGCAGTGAGATCGGCGAGATCGCTGGCGCTCGCAAATTCCGCGAGCTGTTCAGAATCGTAGATGTTTGGAAGAACGCTGATCACGCGCGGCTCCATCAGCAGCCACTTGAGGGCCGCCTGGCCCAGCGTCATATGGGTCGTGAGAAAATCGAGGGCACGAACTTTTTTCACGCCGTTGATGAGCCATGAGCGCGGGCGATGGCGACGATGGTCGTTGGCTGGGAACACAGTCTCTTCAGTGTATTTGCCTTCGAGCATGCCCGAGGCATGAGTCACGCGAATGTTGAACGTGCAATCGGGGGCGTGCCTACGGGCAGCGTCGATCATCGCTGTTCCAGGCTGCTGCTCGAGAATATTCCAGATCATCTGAATCGTGCCCACGTCGCTTTCACGCTCACACAGCTCCACCGCTTCGTAAAGCCAGCCAATCGCCGGCCCAAACGCAGCGCCCCATACGCGAATCTTTCCTTCGTTCTTCAACTCGCGGAGAGTGTCCCAGATCACAGGATTCCGGACGTGCTCCATTTTCACGTTGTGAAGTTGAAGCACGTCGATGTAGTCGGTTTCCAGACGCTCCAGGCATTTGTCGACGGCAAAGCGCATGTAGTCGGGCTCGAAGCGCTGCGGCAGCTCGCTCTGGCCCCGACGGCTTTTCGCGGCTTCCTCATCGTAGATGTCGTAACCGATTTTTGTGCCGTAAACGACCTCGTCGCGCCGGCCGCGAAACGCATTTGCGAGTTGCGTCTCGCTGCGCCCGTTACCATACGTGTCAGCCGCGTCGAAGAAGTTTATGCCAAACTCGTCCCGCGCCTTGCGAAGCATCGCCACCGCTTCATTGTCAGTCTTTTCTCCCCACCAGCCAGTGGCAAGAGTCCAGGTACCGAGTCCGACTTCGCTGACTGATACGTCGGTGCCGGGAAAAGTTCGGAACTTCATTATTGAGGGGACATGGTTAGAGTGAAATTAACCAGTCCGCTAATTGTCGACCGTAAACCTCTGAACACCCGTCCAGAGTGAGCCCGGAAGCAGTGTTACGGGTTGTTCGACTGTTGCAGCTTCGACGCATAGCATCTTCAGGTAATCGTCTTCGCGGAGGTCGGCGATCTGGCGGCTTCCGTCACGCCACGGGTTCCACACGACCGCATCCCTGAATCCTGTGGAAGCTATTCTGACGCGTGTTTCTCGCGACGCGTCCTGCAGTTCAAGGTTGCCGGGCGCATCCACGTATACCCTGTCTGTTTCGGACGAAATGCGGAGGATGGAATCATTGGCAGTTTCCACTACTCCACCTTTTACCTTGTCCACGTAGTGACAACCTTGCAGCCCGTAAACGCCGGCTTCGGCTGCGTCGCCCACGGTTAGATACGAGTGCAGCGCAGCCGTGAATTCAAACGCCTCGGCTCCCGGGTTTTGGATGGTCAACTCCAACTCGAGGAATGCTTTACCAAGCGTAATCTTCAGCTCGACATGATAAGGATGAGGCCAGATCGACATGGATTGCTGGTCTTCCTCCGTTTCGAGCGTTACCGACATGAGTGCCGAAGGCACGTTTTGCAATTGCCATGAGCTTGTGCGCAGCCAGCCGTGTTTCGGGAGTGGGCCGGAATCGGCGAACTGAGGAAATACAACGGGGATTCCGCCTCGAATAGCTTTGCCCTGAGCGAATTCGGCGAGCTCGCTCAGGAAGAGCATCTCGTGTCCGCCGGCGGGGATCCAGGATGTGACGTGCGCACCGTGCAGGTAGACCTCCGCAGTGCTTCCGGAGGGATGCTCAAGGAACACCTTGGGAAGGCCGTTGACGCCTGACTCGATTCGCGTATCCACTCCCTTTGAAGTTCGGGGCTCAAAAACGGGACTACCGTTTAACTACGATGCACAGATGAAAGTGATGAAAGATCCCGGCGATGCGATGAGCGGCGCCTGCTCCGCCGCGCTCTGTATTTGTAGTTGAACAACAAAATCAGGAAGCTCAGAACCGCAATGATCTTTCGATGTACGTACGCTCCCGTTACGCCTTCATCGGGTTCATCTGTGCATCGTAGTTAAAGGCAGTTCCGTAGTTGTCTGTCCGTGTCCTCACCTTCATCAGGCCATCGTGTTACCCGGAGCCTGGGGTCGCAGCTTGCGAGGCCCATCAGGACGAGAGCCGCAATGTTTCGCCGAGTAGTCTTCCGCATACCCATCACTTCGGCAACGGCCGTGCCGAATCCGCTAATTAGAGTTGCGAAGCGCTCGTGCCGCATCGAGCGCAAAATACGTGAGGATGAAGTCGGCCCCGGCGCGCCTGATTCCAATAAGTGATTCCATCATTATGCGCTCACGATCGATCCAGCCACGCTCTGCGGCCGCGCAGATCATCGCGTATTCCCCGCTCACCTGGTAGGCCGCAACGGGATAGCCGGTCTCCGCCTTTACTCTGGAAATTACGTCGAGATAGGGACCAGCCGGTTTCACCATGACCGCGTCGGCACCTTCCTCGATGTCAGCAAAGACTTCGCGCATTGCTTCGTCGGAGTTGGCCGAATCCATCTGATAGCCCTTACGGTCGCCACTTTTCGGCGCGGATTCGGCGGCCTCTCGAAACGGTCCGTAGTATCCGGACGCATACTTGGCGGCGTAGCTCAGGATGGGCGTATTGTCGAACCCGTTCGCGTCGAGCGCTGACCGGATCGCGCCGACGCGACCGTCCATCATGTCACTTGGCGCGACCACATCGGCGCCGGCTTCGGCATGAGACAGAGCAACCCGCGACAGCAGTTCCAGACTCGCATCATTGACGACTTCGCCGTTCTCCAGAATTCCGCAGTGACCGTGATCGGTATACTCGCACATGCAGACATCACTGATGACCACCATTTGCGGCAATTCTTTTTTCAGGAGGCGTATCGCCTGCTGCACGGCTCCATCGGAGGCCCAGCCCTCGGTGCCTGTTGCATCTTTCTTTTCGGGAATTCCAAACAGGATTATTCCACCTACTCCTGCTTCCGCCGCAGTTTCCGCGTCTTTCAGCAGCTCGTCCGGGGATGTCTGGAAGACGCCCGGCATCGACTCGATCCCTCGCCGCACCGCAGATCCACGGCGAGCAAAGACCGGCAAAACCAGCTGAGATGGCAGCAGCGTAGTCTCACGAACGAGGCGACGCAGCGGCTCGGTACGACGCAAACGGCGGCCGCGATAAATCGGAAATTGTGGCATCCTATTCGGGCTGAGGGGCTATGGGCTGCGCTGAGTTTCTCAGCTCGACCAGCAAGCTTGTCGCACCTCGCGTTCGCAAATCCGCGGCAAGGCGCTGGCCGGATTCCTCTGGCGATCCATTATCGACAGCAATGAACCCGCGCACCGCGCCCCGTCCATCGACATCGCTCACAAAGCCGTGCAGAGTCAAAGCTCCGTCGACACCAGGCATCGCCAGCGCTCCGATCGGAACCTGACAACCGCCTTCGAGCGCTGCCAGGAATGCGCGCTCCGAACGCACCGCAATTGACGTCGCCCGATGATCGAGTGTCTCGAGAACAGTTCTCATCTCTTCATCATCAGATCGGATCTGCACCGCGATCGCGCCTTGTCCCGCCGCCGGCAGCCATGCGGGCGGCTCCAGATATTGCTTGATGTGTTGCTGCGCGTTGAGACGGATGAGACCAGCAGCGGCGAGGATAGCTGCATGCACGCGTCCCTGATCGACTTTCTTCAACCGCGTAGGCACGTTGCCCCGTAGCTCGACAACCTCGACGTCCGGCCTGAGCGCTTTCAGCTGCGCTCGCCGCCTGAGGCTTGATGTTCCCACTCTCGACCCTGCGGGAATCGCCATCAGGCTGTCGGCCTCGGTAACCGAATTGACGACTAGGACATCACGCGGATCCTCGCGCTCGAGCACAGCGACAATCTCCAGACCATCAGGGTTTTCGGTGGGCAGATCCTTCAGCGAATGGACGCAGCAGTCGACTTTCCCCTTTGCGAGTGCAACTTCGAGCTCATGTGTGAACAGCCCCTTCGCACCGATCGCGCTCAACGGCTCGTCGAGCTTCTTGTCCCCCACGGTCTTGAACGTTACGAGCTCGCATTTCAACGCCTGTATCTCGAGAGCAGCCTCGACGATTCGTGACTGGCGCAGCGCGAGCTCCGATGATCGCGTTCCGATTCGGATCACCCGCTCGCTCAAGTGAATGACCTCACCAGCGCGGCAACAAGTCCGTCGATCGTGGACTCTTCAGCTTCCGAGAGCAACTCGATTCCAGCCGCATTGATCGCCTCTGTCGTCTGCGGGCCAATCGACACGGCCGGGGCCCTCACCGAAAGCTCCTCGCCCACGATTTCGACATAACTCTTGACGGACGATGCAGAGGTAAATGTGACCGCATTCACACTACCGGATTCGAGCGCGCGCTTGAGCAGGTTGGCGCTGGCGCCATCCTGAATCGACCGATACGCCTCGAGCACGTTCACGTCGGCTCCCAGAGCAGTCAGTCCGTCGGGAAGAACTTCACGAGCGCCTTCAGCGG
>JANYKY010000038.1 GCA_025357975.1 Gemmatimonadaceae bacterium | reverse complement strand
CTGCCCCGGATCAATCCCGACGACGTGGAGATCACCGCCGACAACAATGTGCTGACCATTCGCGGCGAGAAGCGCGGTGAGCGAAAAGAAGGCGCGGAAGACAACCGATATCATATCGTCGAGAGGAGCTACGGATCGTTCACGCACTCTTTCCAGCTGCCACAGGGCCTCGACGACTCGAAGATTCAGGCTCAGTGCAACAACGGTATTCTTTCGATTCAGATTCCGATGGCGGCGCTACCTCAGCCGCGTCGAATTGAGATCGGTAAAGGAGCAGACCGTGTCAGCAACGGAAGCCAGTCGCGCGCGCCGAGTCAGGGCAATAACTCGAGCGGGGGAAACAGCGCGAGCCAGGGCAATACCTCAAACCGCGTCGGGAACGGTAAAGCGAGAACGTCGCCGGACCAAGGCATTCAGCAGAATTCGAAACACTCATCCGAGCAGCTCGAGACCACGGATGATTTCACCGGCCGTTATTTGTTTTTCCCGAATGCAGCTTGTGAGGCGTCGAAAACTACGCGGCCGCCAACGATAGTCAGGCTTACTTTTGCATCATCTACTGCCTGCGCTGGGATTCTCGTGATATCTCGATCGATGATGACGATGTCCGCAAGCTTGCCGCGCTCGATGGAGCCTTTGATCGATTCCTCGAACGAGGCGAAGGCCCCATTGATAGTGTAAGCCCTCAGCGCATCCTCGACGGTGATCTTTTGTTCGGGAATCCAGCCCGCCGGATTTTTCCCATCGAGCGTCCTTCTCGTCGCCGCAGCATAGATACCGAAGAGCGGTGTCGGGGGCGCAACAAACCAGTCGCTTCCGAACGCCAGCCGCGCGCCGGAATCGCGCAGCGAGCGGAACGCATACGTCAGCTTCGCGCGCTCGGGGCCAATCACACGCTCGGCCCACCGGCCGTCGTCGATTGCGTGATACGGCTGCATGCTCGCAATGACCCCGAGCCTTGCAAAGCGCGGTACGTCGGACGCCGACAAGTGTTGCGCATGCTCGATTCTGAACCTGCGGTCACGCGCGCCGTTCTCCGCAATCACGCGCTCGAAGATGTCGAGCTGGGTGTGAATCGCCCTGTCGCCAATCGCGTGAACGATCACCTGCAATCCGGCCTTGTCTCCGGCCGCAGTCCAATCGTGCAGATCTTTTTCAGTCTCGACGAGAAAGCCGGAATCCTTTGGACTGTCGGCAAACGGAGCGAACATGGCAGCGGTGTGCGACCCAAGCGATCCATCGACGAAACCCTTCAGTCCGCCAATGCGAAGCCATTCGTCACCCTTGCCGCGCGCCGCTACGGTATCACTCAGCCGCTGCCATTGGGCAAGCGGCGTTACAGCATATATCCGCGTGATCATCGTGCCTGCATGGTGGGCCCGCTCGAACGTTGCGAGATCCTCGAACGTCCCCATGTTCACGACCGACGTAACTCCGCGCTCGGCGACAAAATGCATCGCTGCATTCAACGCTCGATCGCTCATCGCGGCTGGATAGGGTGGTTGCGCGTTGTCGATGTACGACTGCGCATTGTCCTTAAAAATTCCCGTTGGCTCGCCGCCCGCATCGCGCACGATTGTTCCGCCCTTCACGTCAGCCGTGTTTCGCGCGACCTTACCGGCAGCCATTGCGAGCTTGTTCGCAAGCCCCATGTGACCGTCGAGCCTGGAAACCCAGACCGGATTGTGGGGTGAGATCGAATCGATCCACTCGTGCCGAGGCAACTCGCCTCCCCACAAGGTGTGGTCCCAGTCTCCACCCGTAATCCACGTACCGGCCGGCACAGTTGCCGCGTAGGCCTTGATGCGCTGGGCGAACTCTTCCGGAGTGGCCGCGTCACGAAGCTGGACTGACGCCAACCCCAAACCAGCACTCACGAAATGAACGTGGGAATCGATGAACCCGGGCGTAACCAACGCCCCACCCGCGTCGATGATACGCGCCGAAGAATTTGCCGCGGCAAGCTTTGCAACCTCGGCGCTCGACCCGACCAGCGTTATCCACTCTCCCGAAACAGCTATTCCGGACGCCCACGGCTGCCGTGGATTCGCGGTCCAGACCTTCGCGTTGACGATAGCGAGGGTGACGTTTTCATGCTTGCTCATGGTCGCTGCG
>JANYKY010000008.1 GCA_025357975.1 Gemmatimonadaceae bacterium | reverse complement strand
GTGATTTTCGGCGCATGGCGATCGCTTGGCTTCATTGCGCTCGCGGTCGCAACGATTGTCCTTTATAAGAAAGGGAAGGTTCCGCTCGCCGCAGCTGGCTGGGCTCTCGCCGCGATTGCCGCTGTAGATTCGTGGTCGGTGATGCGCGGTTACTGGGTTTTTTCGCCGCCAGCGTCGATCACTTACAGGTCAGATCCGTCCATTGAACGCGTGAAAGCCGATCCGCAGCCTTCGCGAGTCCTTGCGATGGAGTTAAAAGGCAGCCCGGCGCGAGACGTCAATCTCGAGGGTGATGGGCTCATGAATCACGGGGTCCGCGTTGTCACTGGCTACCATGGTAACCAGCTTGGACGGTACAACCAGCTCCTCGACAAGGACGAAAGTTTTCAGGAAGTACTGAACCCGAAAATGTGGCAGCTGCTCAACATTCGGTACTTGTTGACGAACGTCGCTGATGTGAAGCAGCTGTTTCCCGGAGCGCAGTGGGTGATCGGGCCTGTCAAAGATGCGTTTGGCGTTGACGTCTACCTCTACCGAGTGGCGGGGGAAAATCCTTACTCGTGGGTGGTCCCGACCATCGTGAAGGCGGACGATGATGGTGTGCGCGCCACGCTCGTACACCCGGGCTTCGACCCACGGTCAGCCGCGTTGTTCGCGGATGATGCACCAGTTCACGGAGTGGCAAGCCTTCAGGCGTTGTCCGTTCCGTTGCCGGTAAGAACAACCGTTAGCCGTTACGAGCCGGGAAAGGTTTCCATTTCGTTATCTGATCCGGCTCCTGCTGGGGCGGCTCTGATGGTCTCGGAGAATTACTACCCGGGCTGGCATGCGACGGTCGATGGGAAAGATGCGGCCATCGGACGAGCCGACTATTCGCTCATCGGGGTCGAGCTACCCGCAGGAGCCAGAAACATCGAGCTGTCGTTCGACAGCCTGACATATGAGCGCGGCAAGATTATTACACTCATGGCTCTGGCGACAGCGATTGCCCTCATATTTTTCGGCACTCTAACGGAGCGGAAGCGCGTTGCCTGACCGGTCGCTCGTCATCGTCCCGACGTATAACGAGAAGGAGAACATCGCAAAGCTCGTCTCCGCGGTGCTTTCCAAGGATCCGTTAATCGACATTCTCATCGTTGACGATGGCTCGCCGGACGGTACCGGCAGCCTCGTGGATGGGATCGCCGCGTCGGAGCCACGAGTACACGCCATGCATCGGCCCTCCAAGCTTGGATTGGGTACGGCGTACGTGGCCGGATTTCAGTGGGCATTGGAGCGCGACTACGCCTTCATTTTCGAGATGGATGCCGATTTTTCGCACTCACCCGAAAAACTGCCGCACTTTCTGCACGCCATCCAAAACGCCGATGTCGTAATTGGGTCTCGCTATCAGAACGGCCAGGTGAACGTGGTGAACTGGCCAATGAGCCGGCTCTTCCTGAGCTATTCGGCGAACATTTACGCGCGAACGTTGACCGGAGTGCCGATTTTCGATGCTACTGGCGGCTTTAAGTGCTTTCGCCGAGGGGTGCTGGAGGCAATTGACCTTTCTGATGTGAAATCGAACGGTTACGCATTCCAGATCGAGATGACGTTCCGTGCATGGAAAAAAGGGTTTAGAATCGTCGAAATTCCGATCGTTTTCGTCGATCGCACGGAGGGGTCCAGCAAAATGTCCAAGCGTATCGTTCGCGAAGCTGTGTGGATGGTATGGAGGCTGCGCTGGTGGAGCATCAGCGGACGGCATCTATAATGGAAGTGAATCGACAGTTCTACAAAATGAGTGGGTCGGGGAACGATTTTGTATTTTTCGACATGAGCGACGGCAGCGATCCGCTGCTCGAGAACACCGGCGCGATCCGAGCCCTGAGCGCTCGTGGCACCGGCGTGGGGGCGGACGGAGTCGTTTTTATGCGGCCCGAGTCGGACTCGTCGATCGCTATTCGCTACTATAACAGTGACGGGTCGCTCGGTGAGCTTTGCGGCAACGCGACCCTTTGTGCTGCCAGATTGGCGCACGAAATCGGGCTCGTATCGGCCACCGAAATCTTGATAAAGACGGATGCGGGGATTGTTACGGCTCGAATGTGCGACGGATTACCCGAAATTGACCTGGCGCCGGTCACCGAGGTTGAGCTCGACGCGCGAAAGATTCCGAAGTTAGAGCGGGAGAAGCATCTTGGCTTTTCGAGGGTGGGTGTTCCTCACATCGTCATTGTTGACCAGGATGTCGAGTCCGCCGAGGTACTGAGGCGGGGGTCGCTGATAAGGCGCGACAAGTCGCTGAAGGATGGAGCGAATGTCAATTTCGTCAGCCGCGGTGATGACGAGGGGTGGATGGTGCGGACGTACGAGCGAGGGGTAGAAAGTGAGACTCTGGCCTGTGGGACAGGGGCAGTTGCGACCGCAATTTTGCTCGTGGAATGGGGTGAGGCGGTGTCGCCGGTTGTGCTTCGAACAAGATCAGGGCGGGATCTCACGGTCACGGTTCATCGCGAGGGCCAGCGATGGCAGCCGTCTTTGAAGGGTTCTGCTGACATCGTTTTTTCTGGCAACCTCAGGGATCTTTCGCTCGATTGAGCTGGTGGTGGGCTCACTTGAGGCGCCAGTGGTGCGCAGATGTGGTTGAAGGGTTGGCGGGACTGCGGCAACATTCGGCCGGAAGGGCTGGCAGGTGAGACTTCGTCTAGCTCAGGCTGCCTAAAGTCCGTCTGGGGAAAGGCTTAGAGTGCTTGCGAACCGGAGGTCAATTGTGTTTGTCCACAGTTATCCACCATCACAAGTTTACATAACATATATTATACGCTTATATTTGACGACAACATGTTGCGCCATGGCGCCATGATGGCCGTTTTCATCTGTGCCATCGTGGTTAACGGCTTTTGGCAGTTGGCCGTTCCTCGATCAAACTTTTGGCTCCGGCTTCGCGTCCATCTCGCCCAGCCGGACGCGTGCCTCGCCCGCCACGGTACCCTTCGAATCGGCACCCAGCACGGTCCAGATCGATCTCGCCTTGGCTGAATCGCCGGCACTCAGATAATCCTTCGCCGCAAAAGACTCGTAACGCTGCCGATCCGCATCGAATCTGGCCGCCTTCGAGGCGGCCTCGTACTCGTCGCCCGCTTCCTTGAACTTTTTCAGCTCCTCATAGCCAGCCGACATGAGCACATGAACAGCCGAAGCGTAATCGGCCGACTTTCCGAGCTTGTCTTCGCCCGCCTTCAGCGCATCTATCCCGGCCTGGTACTTCTTCTGATCGTACAAAACCTGGGCGAGCGTCAGGCGGGCTTCCATCGCCGCGGGCGCACCATCGTACCTCGCAATCATCTTCCGAAGATCGGATTCCGCGAGAGGCATGTTCCCCGAAACCACTGAACGCTGGGCTGCAAAATAGGCAGTCTCAGCTCGATCTGCCTTCAGTTGCTGTGAACGAGTATAGAACCAGCCACCAGCCACAACGGCGATGAGGGCCACGGATCCCCATACAACCTGCCGGCTGTGAAGCTGAAACCAGTCCATCAATGATTCGGTGCGATCGGAAGACGAAAGAGGTAATGACATTTGTTGTGTTGATGTTTGATCGGGGTTGATGCCCCCGGGGTGACTCGAACACCCGGCCAAC
>JANYKY010000006.1 GCA_025357975.1 Gemmatimonadaceae bacterium | reverse complement strand
CGCACCAGGACATGCTCGGGCCCGAAACATTCTATGGTCCCACGAAGACGACGCCGTATGTGTTCATTTTTTGTGGAAACGGCACCTACAAAGGCCTGAGAAAGATCGTTCAGGATACGGCGACCGACGGTGCGGTGCGATGGGCGGGGTGTGCGCTGAATACGCGAAAGATCGTGCTTGACCTGACGAAGGACCCAGCGCGAGGTGTTACGAAGCGCGCGACGGTTGCCCAATGGAAGAATGTCGACGCGGCCCTGATATTCGCGGACGGCAAAAATCACTCTACGATTCTCACTGATCCTGGTGAAGAACTGTCCGATATGGTCGGATCTGCACTCGCGGTAAACAACGCGGCAGCGTACAAGGCGTGGTATGCGACCGCGTTGAAGCGGAATCAATCCGCCGGCCGTAAGAGTATCGATGACTGGCAGCAGTTCGTGATTCGTGCGACCGACGAGCGGGGCGATCCAATCAGTGACTACAACGTCCAGCTTTTCACGCGTACGGAGTCAGGTGGCGAGGACGAGGTGCGACCATTCGACGTGGACGTTCATACCTATAGAGGCGATGGCAGCCTGAGGTGCTTTCACGTGAACCTCACGAAAATTGGCCTGGATTCGTTGACGAACCTGTGGATACGCGTCATGGCGTCGTCGGGGTCGCTGATGGTTGGATACAACGGTTTCGGCGGCACGAAAACCGATGGTACGGCCGAGAATGGCAAGTGGAGCGCGGAACTCGATATTTCGGCGCTCGCCGACGACAACGGTGTAAAGTTTTTCTTCCCCTTTACGACCACGCTCGTGGAGCTGAAGCTCAATCGCGAGCCACTTCCATCCTTCGGAAAGAACGAGCTCTGCTGGTTTTAGATCGTCCGACTGCCCAGTTTACCGATGCTTGGAATGGATGCCGTTCGGATATTTGACTTAGAGGAAACAACGACTTTGCGGCCGAGAGATACACTGTACATCGTTGCTGGTTTATTTCTTGGGTTCGCGGCCAGCGCGTGCGGCCCCGAGCCGACGGTTCCGGCGACCACCAATATCGCAGGTTCGTGGACAGCGAACGCGCATCTCTTTGCGCTGTCGAATTTCAGGATCGAGATGATTCAGGAGCCAAAGGGAATCGTTAGCGGAAAGTGGTTCGCGGATGGTGATGGCGGCGGAGGTGGATGTCTGCCAGCCGTGCCGTGCAAGGCGTTCGGTAACCTGATCGGCACCAACACTGTTTCGCAGGTAACGATCGAGCTGCTTGGGGCGGGCAGGTTTGACGGCGTGTTGCTGCATGACACGACGCTTCGCGGCACGTTCACAGTGACTGACAATTACGACACGATCACCTTCGTCCGCAGGTCGGCGACGCCGTCACTCGATCGCGTACACGGAGAATAATTGGCGCCTCCTTCTCTCCATAAAAAGGCAATCGTACACCTGAAAAAAGTCGATCCGGTGATGGCCGATGTCATCATACGGGTCGGGAAGTGCACGCTGGAGCCGAGGACTGAGAACACTCACTTCGATGCGCTTATTCGGTCGATCGTGTATCAACAGCTTTCGGGAAAGGCGGCGGCGACGATACATGGCCGGGTGGTGACGTTGATCGGGACTGGAGGCGAAGCTCCAGCGAAGATCGTTTCGACAGCGCACGAGGCGTTACGTGCGGCAGGGCTTTCAAATCAGAAGGCGAGCTACGTGAGGAACCTGGCCGAGCACGTGCTTGATGGGTCGTTGCCGGTGGACTCATTGCACGAGCTGAGCGACGACGAAATAATCGCGGCGCTGACTCAGGTAAAGGGAATCGGGAAGTGGAGCGCGCAGATATTTCTGATGTTCCGGCTGGGGAGGCCAGATGTACTTCCTGATCTCGATCTAGGGGTGCAGAAGGGAATCCAGAAAGCTTATCGGTTGAGGAAACTTCCGACGCCAAAGCAGGTCATCTCGCGCGGGGCGAAGTGGGCACCGTATCGCACCGTGGCGGCGTGGTACATGTGGCGCATTCTCGATATTGAGTAGTCCTCGGTCCCGCTAGTCGGTCGCAAAGCGATTGCGTCGTGCGGACTAACTGCATCGACGTCCCTACGACCGATTGCGTGTTACGGACCAACTACCATCGACGATCTACGACTGATTGACGATTGCGGACAAAGCACTCGAGGGTCGCTTCTCAGTTGGTCAGTGTCCTCAATCAGTCGTAGATCGTCGATGGCGGTTATTCCGTACTACGCAATGCTGTTGCCTGAGCTGTCAGTTATTTCGGGTACGCATCTAAAAGGCTCTGTGCTTTGACCATGTGCGCCTGGAATGCGGGACCAACCTTCGTGACCATATCCTTCACTTCGGCGTTGTGAAGCGCTGGAAGAAGCGTTGTCGTAACTGCATCGAGCACGGCCTTGTGGTAGGCAACTTCGTGCGTAAGGAAAGCGCGATCGAATGCGGCACCGTGGAGCTTCGAGAGACTGCGCATTGCGGCCGCATGATCGTGGGCCATTCCGAAATTCTTCGGAGGCGTCGGAGTTACATGGAGCTTCTTTGCAAGGTCGCGTCCCTGCTGGCGAACGGCCTTGTGATCGCGAACGAGCATCTGCGCGAACTCACGAACTTCCTTCGACTTGGTGCGCCTAACGGCGAGCCCGGCGGTTTCCATGTCCCACGTATTCGCGGCGTCGAAGATCGCGACGATCGTTGGATCATTGAGTGCCTGTGCGCTGGCGACGCGGGGAAGAGCAAGTCCCGCGGTTGAAAACGCGATGGCCGATACGCCTAACAGCGACGTGCGAAGTAGTTTTCTCATGTGGGCCGATTCCTCTGGAATGTCGGGGCGGGTCACTCCTTAGGATGG
>JANYKY010000250.1 GCA_025357975.1 Gemmatimonadaceae bacterium | reverse complement strand
ATCGTGAAGACGAATCGAGCCCCGTGCCCTAACTCGCTCTCCACCCGAAGGGTCCCACTGTGCGCCTCGACAATTCCTTTCGCTATGGATAATCCAAGTCCAGCGCCTGATCGAGTCGCGCGGTTCGCCTGCCAGAAACGGTCGAACAAATGAGGCAGGCTCTCGGCCGGTATGCCGGGCCCGGTGTCGCAAACCACGAATTCCGCATACCGATCCGCTGCCTGACCAGTCACCTCGATCGTCCCGCCATTGGGTGTAAACTTTATCGCGTTGCCAATCAGATTCGAAAACACCTGCCCGAGCCGCTCTCGATCTCCTGAAATCCGCATCGGCTCGCCGATCCACCGATGCGTCAGCGTCAACCCTTTTTCCGCAGCTAGATCACGCTGATCCTCAGCCGCTTCTGCAAGCGTCCTGGCTGCGTCGAGCGGTTGTCGCTCGACGGCAAGTGTGCCGGCCTCGATGCGACTGACATCGAGCAGGTCACCGATCAACCGATTGGCGCGCGTCGCAGCGCGATTGATTGTCTTCAGCTGCTGCTCGTACGGCGGCGACGAGTTGGGAGTGTAAAGAAGCTCGAGGAGAAACGTGGCGCTCATCTGAACTGCGTTGAGCGGGTTTCTCAAATCGTGCGAAACCACTGCAAGCACATCGTCGCGGGCGCGCGTCGCCTGCTTCGCCTCTCGATAAAGCCGCGCGTTGTCGAGAGCGATCGCGGCGCGTAGTGCGATATCGGTTGCCAGAACCAGGTCATCGCTGTTGTAAGGCCTGAGCGAGATAAAAATCAGCGCTCCGAATAATCCTGCGTGTCCAAAAAGAGGCGCGATGATCGCCGACATAATTTCGGGTCCATCGTCCAGGCCGGTGCGGACTGGTGCCGACGACGCAAACATTTCTCTAAGTGTGCCCGACCTGAGCACAGGCGCCGCCCGCTTCTCGCCTCCACTGAACGGACTCAACGAATCGACCAGCTGCGTGTCCTGAATCGCCGTGGCAATCGAAGGCGGGATCGCTGAAGAGACGGCAACTTCCACCCTCGTTACCTCGCCGCCTGGCTGAAGCATGTCCACCAGACACGCGTCGGCCAGGTACGGCGTGCACAATCGCCCAAGATCTCCGAAGATGCGCTCTTCATCCAGCGACGCCGAAAGCAACACTCCCGCATCAGCCAGGAATCTTGCGCGATGCGCAGCCTCCGCGACGGCGTCGCTCGACCGCACAAGATCACCGTAACTGGACACAAGAAGCTCGAGAATCTGCTCCTTGGTCGCGGAAATCGTGAATGGTGTGCCGAGTAGATCGACACTGACGGGTTTTGGATGTATAGGGGTCGTTGTCGCCTTGCGATGCAGGACGTGTCGCACACGCGTCAGAAGCTGCTCGGGATCGTAAGGCTTCGTCACATAGTGATCAGCGCCGCTCTCCAGTCCACGCACAATCGCCAGCGGATCGTTGAGACTCGTGAGAAGAACAACTGGCATGTCGGGCATCTCGGATTTCACCTTGCTGCAGAGCTGATACCCGTCCATTCCTGGCATCACTACATCGCTCAACACGAGATCGATGTGCTGCCCGCCTGCGGCGACTAGCGCTTCTTCGCCACTTCGAGCGAGAACGACTTCGTATCCCGCGGACTCGAGCACAACGGCGAGGGCTGCAGCCTGAGTTGCGCTGTCTTCGACAGCGAGAATCCTCAGGCCGCGAGTATCCATCTCGTCGATACTTGGCGACGTCATGTCAGCTGCATGAGACAAGGCGCTATGTCCGGCAACGCGAGAATGCGATCGACGACACTAGCTCGAACTGCTTCGCGCGGCATTCCATAAATCACAGATGAGGCTTCATCCTGCGCGATCACGAGTCCGCCGCGCGACTTCACCGCCGAAAGGCCCGCGACTCCATCGTCACCCATGCCCGTCATTATTACCGCGATCAGTTGACTGCCCGCCGCTGCGGCCGCAGACTCGAATAGCCGAGTCACAGACGGCCTGAATGTCCCGACCGGTGCGCTTGTAGTAAGCGCAATTCGAAAAAGTCCCTGTGCATCTTTACGAACTTCGAGATGTTTTCCATCGGTCGCGATATACATCGTGCCTCCCCGCGCAATTTCACCATCCACCGCCACTTTCACAGCAAGCCCGGCGTCCGAGCCGAGCCAGCGTGCAAGTCCCTGCACGAATCCGCGCGCGATGTGCTGCACAACGAGAATCGGCGCGGGAAAATCTCGCGGAAGCTCCATGATCATGTCGCGAAGAGCCGCTGGCCCTCCCGTCGAGGATCCAATGGCGACAAGGTTTGCCAAGGCGCGCGGACGGGAGCCACCGCTGGTTGACGCTGCCCAGTTCTGCGCAGGGGTGGTCCGTTTTCCCGAGGATTCGGCGGGGCGCTCCGCACTGCCGCGCCGCCGCACGACCTTCACTCGAGAGAGTGCCTTCACCATCGATAAGAGATGACGCTTCTCTCCCTCGAACAGAGCGGAACGAGGTCCCTCCGGCTTCGGCAGAACAAGCAATGCGCCAGCGCGCGTTGCATCGAGTGATAGGCTGATATCGGCGTCGCGCGCCTGCGATGACACGATGAGAATAGGGCACGGTGCGCTCGCCATGATGCGCTCCGTTGCCTGCAGACCATCGAGCTCAGGCATGTGAACGTCCATCGTCACAATGTCCGGTCGAAGCCGCTCCGCCATCTCGACGGCCTCGATTCCTGTTTTAGCCTCAGCGACAATCTGTATCTCGCTGTCCGCAGACAACATCGCGACGAGTAGAGCCCGAGCTGTCGGTGAATCTTCCGCAACGAGAACTCTGATCACTCGGACGCGCCGCCCCGCCCAATGAGCTGGCGAATCGTATCGAGCAAAGTGTCCTGGTCGAAGCTCGACTTCGTTATGTATGCGTCTGCGCCGGCGCCGAGGCCGCGCATTCGGTCAGCAGGTTTGTCGAGCGAGGTGACAAGGATTACCGGCAATGACTGCGTAGCGGGAAATCCCCGGATTTTTTGGCAGAGCTCGATGCCGTCCATCTGAGGCATCTCGATATCGCTCACCACGAGATCCCATTTGCCATGCCTGACCTTCTCCCAGGCTTGAGCACCGTCTACCGAAGTCTCGACGTCGTATCCGGATGCGCTAAGCACGCTCTCTTCGAGCGACCGCGTCGTGATCGAGTCGTCGACGACAAGGATTCTACGGCGGGTAATTGTCGTTGCCTGCGAAAAACTGGACGAGCTGCGCGGCGATTCTCCGGACCTGGCCGCCAGCAACGCAGGAATGTCGAGAACGAGTGCAACCTTTCCGTCAGGCAATAGCGTCGATCCGGCAAGGAACGCGTTTCTGCCGCCGCCGGCAATCTGCAGCGGATGCATCACCACTTCGCGCTCGTCGAGCACGTCGCGCACGACCACTGCCAATCGGCGAGACCCTGCTGCAAGCCGGACCGTAACCACTTTTCCTTCCGATGGCGGCTCATCCTGAAACGGTGCGCCGAGACGCGCGGCGAGTGATACGAACGGGATGGGAGACTCCGGATCAGGAAGCACGTTTCGTCCGTCAACAGTTCTTATCTCGTCTCTGCCGACACGCCCGATTCTTTCTACATAAGCGGTTGGAAGAGCAATCGGGTAACCGCCGACGTCGACAATCACCGCGCGAAGCACGGCAATAGTGACTGGCACTTCGAGAGTGAAAGTAGTGCCAGCGCCGGGCTTCCACGAAACATCGGCTGTACCGCCGATCGCCTCGACGGCGGTCTGCACTATTCCAAGCCCGACACCGCGGCCTGATATCGCGGTGACATTCTCACGCGTTGAAAACCCATCGTCAAATATCGTGTGAGCGAGATCGTTTCTGTCCGATGGAACTGGACGTCCGAGTGTGCGCAGGCGTCGCCGCAATGCATCGAGGTCTAGCCCTGGCCCATCATCAGACACACTTACACGCAGTCGGTCTGAGCGCATCGATGCCTTGACACGAACCGTTCCCTCCTCCGGCTTCCCAGCGGCGATGCGCTGAGCCGGAGTTTCGAGACCGTGATCGACCGCGTTACGCACGAGATGCAGCAATGGCTCGCGCAGCAACTCGAGAACAGGACGGTCCGCTTGAATGTCGCCACCTTCAATTACCAGGAGAGCCGGCTTCCCGACGCTCGCCGACACATCGCGCACAGCACGCGGCAAAGCCTCTACCACGTCAGCAAACGGGCCTTGTCTCAGTCTTCGCACAGAGCCAACGAGTCGCGCTGTCAATGTGTGGAGAACACGAACATCGCTGTCGAAGCGTCTCGTTATTGCGGTCATCATCGTTCGTAGACGAACATCTTCGACATCCGACACTGCCTTGAGGAGATCAGCGGGCTGGTCTTCCATTCGAGCCGCCAATCGCAGTACTTCGCCCGTGACGGCAAGCAAGCCATCGAGACTCGAAACAGCGATACGTACTTGATCCTCGGCATCACCAGGCGGCCGCGCCTGCGGCGCTGCCTCGGCTTCGTCAGTGACCGCGCCAACTTCGGGAGGTGTTACCGCGCCAGGGTCGACCTTCGCGGCGCCAAAGACGGGCGGATCTTCGATGCGAGCTCTCGCCACAGCGGGCTGACCCGCGCGTTGCGGCGAAGACTGCGCCGCTAAATGTGCCCCGCGTCCGGAAAGCCTGTGAAGCAGCGCTGCAACGGAGTCGTCGCTAACGGTCTGTCCCCGTTTCAGCTGCTGCGATGCGTCGGAGAAAGCATCGGCGATCGCAAGCAACAGAGACAGCTGACTGGCGGTGAGAGGCAGATTTGCGGCCTTTGCACGCGACAACTCGCTCTCCATCGAATGACACAGCGTTTCAATTGCAGGTACACCCGCAGCCCGCGCTGCCCCCTTCAACGTGTGCATGATTCGAAATACGGATCGCTGTCGCTCTGCATCCGCTGGATCACGTTCCAGAGCAAGCGTGTCCGCAACGAGCGTCGAATAACTGTCGTCGAGCTCGGAGGCAAAGGTCAGCGTCAGACGCGCGGCAAGCGCGTCGCGTTGAGGTCCCCCGCTATCGCTCATTCACAGCTCGCGCAGGACAACAGTTCAACCGCGCGCTCTCGATCCGACGAGGCTGACGAGGCGAGTTCCTAGCGAATTGAGACTTTGCGCAGCCTCCTCTGATTGGCGCGTAGCCGTCAGATGCTGTTGAGTTGCATCGTGAATGTTCGCGATGGCTTGACGGATCTGTTCCATTCCGATTGCCTGCTGCCCTGCCGAAGCAGCGATCTGCGAAGCGGTTCGTGAGGCGTCCGAAGCGACCTCTGCAAGCTTCGCAATAATTTCTCCGGCCTCAGATACCTGATGCGTCGCTGACGCAGTTTGCTTGGAACCCTGCTCAGTTGCCATGACGGCGGCACTCGTCGCGCGCTGAATGTCTCCCAGTATCCGGGACACTTGCGACGTGGATTCCTTGGCTTGATTCGCCAATGCCTTGATTTCAGCGGCAACCACAGCGAAGCCACGTCCATGTTCGCCAGCGCGAGCGGACTCCACTGCCGCATTAAGAGCCAGCAGCCGTGTCTGCTCGGCGATGTCATTGACCGAAGATGTTATGTCGCCGATTGCCGATGCCTGCGCCGCGAGTGCCACGATTCCCTTCGCAATAGCGTCCACTTCAGCCTCAACCGCGCGCATTGCTGTTGCCGAACGCTCAACAGCAACCTTTCCAGCAACGCCGGTATCCGCAGCGCGTTGCGCCGCCTCTGCGAGGGCTTTCGCACGCTGAGCCGCCTGCGCTGCCGTCTGCGCAACCTCATCGACCGTTGCCACCGTTTCGGTTACTGCGGCCATTGACTCGTTGATGCCGGCGGCCTGCTCGGTAGTCGAGGCAAGTATTTGCGCAGAGCTCGATGCAATGACGTTTGCACTTTCCTGCAACGGCCGCGTGATCGCCCGGCTGAGCAACACAGCAGACACCAGCCCAACAAGGATTGCGAGAAGAGCGCCGATGATCAATGAAGTCCGCGCGATCCCCGCGCGTGATGCAGCATCAGTGGCTAGTCCATCGGTGTGCGCGGTAACTGCCGTTGCGGTTGCCGCAACGAGCGCACCTATCTGATTCCCGAGCGGCTCGAGCTGCGTCGCCCTGATGTTCAATGCCAGAGCTTGATTTCCGGCGGCGCGAGCTGCGGCGGCAGAATCCATATCGGACGACCATTGACCCAGCAGGCTATTCAGCTGGGTCCAGTTCTGGGTCGTCGCAGCGTCATTGCTGGCTATTGATCGCGCACGATCTGCGGTCAGTTTTGCCGCTCGAAGAGTGCTATCCGCGGCAGTTGAATAACGCTTGTCCCCCAGGATCAGGTAGCGGAGAAAGTCCACGTTGGCGCCGCGAATTTCCGATTCGACCTGTAGCGCCGGCACGAGCATGTCTCGTCGTTGGGTGAGCGCGGCCTCGTAAGACGCGACTGTCTTGCCGAGAGACCAGACCGCGACAATCGTGACGATGATGACGAGAGCGAGGCCGATCGCAAAGCCTGCTCCGATACGCTTTCCAACTGTCCACTCCGCCGCCACTCCACTCATGCGTTACTCCTTGTCGAGTTCATCTCACGCGTCTCGCCGGCAGCGGAAGGCCGCCGCTCGAGAATTGCCTTAAGCCTGATTGCATCGAGAATCAAGACAGCCTGGACCGTTACGCCCGTCATGAAGTCACGTCTCGCCTCACTGATATTTTGCGGCTCACTGATTTCCGTCGCGTCAATGGTGACTTCACCCTCCACATCGTTCAGCCAGATGCCGGCAAATACTTCCCGGCCTTCAGTCAGCACGGCAAGAAGTCCTGCACCCGTGTCCGGCGCGCACTCGCCAACTTTAGCAACCGTGAGTATACGTCCTCGCCATGCTGCCAAACCCCAAACTGGCGGCATGGGCCTCGGAAGCGGAGTCACTCCTATCGGCCGATAAACCTCTGCGATACTCGTCAGAAGAATCGCGAGCCGATCTCCGCCGCAAGTCGCAAGCAGGTAGCGCTCCGAATTTTCCGAATCCGGCGCAAGACCATGTACCGGCCGTGCGCTCGCGAGTGCGCGCGCACGCCTGTCGAGTATATCAATATCTGAAGTCGTCAACGATCGCCTCGGAGTGCCGCGCATCGAGTAGTCGATCGTCGCATAGCCCGACTAGCTACCGAGCGCGGACAGATGCGCCCTGACTATGTGCATGAGTCTGGCCAGAGGAACTCCGTCAGTGTCCGCTGGATCACCTCGACGCTCCGCAGATGCGATTAACTGCTCTGCGCTCTCAAAATTGCGGCGCGCTCCATGTTTGTCTCCTTTTCTCCCAAGCGCATCACCAAGTGCGACGTGAGCGAGGGTCAGGGTGCGGTCAAGGTACAACGCTCGCCTGGCGGCGCGCTCTGCTTCGTTCCACCGCCCGGCC
>JANYKY010000466.1 GCA_025357975.1 Gemmatimonadaceae bacterium | reverse complement strand
GTAACGCAGCTCCGCGAGCTCCGGAAATTGCGTCGTCAGAGCCTCTGGCAACGCGATCGAATCGCCGATCAGCTCGCTAATTACTTTCGCAAAAGTCGCCAACTCTCGCCGCCCGCTTCGTAAGTGATGTGGTGACCGTCGGTGTGAATCACGATTGTGCCGACACGGTCTGTTCGCAAGACTCGCGCTCCAACGTGTTCAAGCGCTGCAACCACCGCCGGACTCGGATGACCGTACAGGTTTCGCGCGCCGACGGAGATCACCGCCAGCGATGGATTGACGGCCGCCAGAAAGCGATCGGTGCTGCTGGTCGAGCTCCCGTGATGGCCGACCTTCAGCACATCGGCATGCAAGTCTATCCTCGCATGATCGAGAAGCCAGTCCTCCTCAGGTTGCTCTGCATCTCCAACGAGAAGAAAGCGGCTCGTGCCGTATTCTACCAATGCGATTGTGCTGGCAGAATTCGGATCCGAGAGCGAGGCGGTCCAGGCTGAGTCAGGAGCGAGAAAACGGACGCCGACTCCGTCGAACGTCAGTGAGTCGCCTGCGCGGACGCGGTGCCACTCGACACCCGATGTGCGCGCGGCTCGTAACGCATCGTCGTACACGCCACTACCCTGCGGAAATGCTGAATCCCAGAATGTCGCAGGATGTAAGGCACGAAACACCGATGCAGCGCCGCCGACATGATCTGCATGCGCGTGTGAAAGCACAAAACTCGCAACCGTGCCACCTCGGCGCATGATATACGGAATAACCGTCGATCGCCCTGCATCGCCTCCCTGCCACGTACGCCCGGAGTCGAAGATAATCCACCGCCCGCGATCTGTTCTAATCAGGATTGCGTCGCCCTGACCCACATCGAGCACATCCATCTCGACACCGCCACCGTACGGCAAGTGGATGAACGGGCTCCACGCTACCAGGCATGTTGCGCCAGCGGCGGCGACGAGTGGCCTGAACGGATACCGGCTCAAGGCCGCAATGAGTAACGCGATCACCGCAAAGCCGGCAAAGACGACTGTCAGGAGGGACGGTACAACATTGATCGATGCCCCAGGTACTCCGGCGGCCGCGGTGGCGACGCCGTCGAAGGCGAGCAGGAGCGGATGACACGCGGAAGCGAAGAAACGTGCTACCGGCGGAATCGGAGCGGTTACGAGAGTTAGAAAAAGCGCCGGTTGAAGCAGCGAGATGACTGGTCCCGCAGCGAGGTTAGCAATTGGCGCGATGAGGCTGAGCCGCCCGAAATACCACGCGATGAGCGGCGCCGTGAGAACCGTCGCTACGACGGATGTCATCAACTCCCTGACGATCTTGAGTTTCCATCCGTCGAGCCTGGGCACGAGGACCCGTTTCGCCAGAGCGCCGCTTGCGATGAGGCCGGCAATGCCGACAACGCTCAACTGGTAGCCGAGATCGAGAATCGTTCGCGGAGCAATGAGCGGAATCAACGCGCCGATTGCCAGTGCAGCCCATTGCGATGTTGGGCGCTGAGTGGTCTTCGACGCCGCAACCGTTGCAAGCATGACCGCAGATCGAAGGGCCGGAGGCGGTGCGCCGATTACCGCCACGTATGCAGCAGTGACGACGATCGATGCGATGGACGCCGTTGTCCGAGGCACGCGCAGCAGTTGCAGGAGAAGAACAACCGCTCCAGCAACGATCGCGACATGCAGCCCAGAGATGGAAAGCATGTGCACCATCCCGGCACGCGCGTATTTGTCGCGAATATCACGAGGAATTTCGTGCTGATCGGCAATGAGCAATGCCTTCGCCATCGGGGCATCCCGACGAAACAGCCTGTCGATCGATCGCGACGCATGCGCTCTGGCGGCATCGAGTACAGTGGGATTTGCGCTCACCTGCGGCGTGCCACCGTACGGAAGGGGCGGCGCTGATGTCAGGCCGCCCAGCGACCCACCAAGCAGCATCAGCGCCAGGGACACCGACCGTGAATCTTTGCGCGGTGCAGAGAACGCGAGCGCCACTGCGGCCACCCCCATGCCCACCCACGCGTAGCCCGAAAAACCAAGCAGCAGGCCGGCCGCGAGGCACAGATAACCGGACGCAATAAGTGGCAGCGCTCGCTCCGAGTGCGGGACGCTGTCACGGTATCGCCCTTCACATATCGCCTGTCATCGTTCGAGCGCCAGCGTACTCATCTCGCGCCGGGGACGGAACGCTAGCGAGCCATTGGCAAGGCCGCTCGCTCCCGAACTATTGCACCGGTAAACGTTGAGCCCGTCGTTCCCGTCAGCTCGACCGTCGCGTAGGTACCAATGAGATTTGCCTCACCGGGGACGATTACAGTCTTGAAATCCCTCGTTCTCGCCTGGAGAAGGCCACCGCGTCGCGCTTCCTTCTCGATCAGAACTTCGCGTCGCTGGCCGAGCGAGCCAAGGTTGCGTTCACGCATTCCTGACCTCACCGTGCTGATCAAGCGCGCCAGCCGCTCGCTCGCAACACCATCAGATACAAATTCATTTTCAGGCATTTTCGTCGCGGGAGTTCCTTCGCGCGGCGAAAACTTGAATGTATACGCATCGTCAAATCCGATTGCGTCAACCGCCGTCAGAGTCTCTTCGAAGTCCTGTTCAGTCTCGCCTGGGAATCCCACGATGATATCTGTCGTCATGGAAATGCCTGGCATGGCCGACCGTAGTCTGTCGACGCACTCGAAGTAGCCCTCGCGGGAATAGCGGCGCAGCATCCGCTTGAGCGTTCGGGTCGATCCTGACTGCATCGGCAAATGGACGTGCTCGCAGACCGCGCTTGTCTCTGCCATCGCCTCGATTACGCGATTGCTGAAATCGTTGGGGTGAGGACTCGTGAAACGAAGACGCTTGATTCCGTCAACTGCGCCGACAGCGCGAAGCAGATCAGCAAAGTCATGCCGGCCATCGGTGTATGAGTTGACCGTCTGTCCAAGCAGCACGACCTCCGACATCCCCTCGGCGACGATCTCACGCGTCTCGCGCACCACTTGTTCGAGCTGCCTGCTTCTCTCCGGACCCCGAGTTGTCGGCACGATGCAGTACGTGCAGCGGTAATCGCATCCGCGTTGCACCGGGATCCACGCCTTAACCTTGTCAAACCTTCGAGGCTTGAAATCTTCGTAGTGCTCTTCGAGGTCGAAATCGGTAACACTCGCGCGGAGCCCGGCCCGAGCGTTTTCGACGAGTAAAGGAAGCGAACGATATCCATCGGGGCCGACCACGAGACTGACATGCTTTGCGCTCTTCAGGATCTGCGGGCCGAGGCGCTGGGCCATACAACCCGTGACTCCAAGAATAGCGTCGTTTTTCATCCTGCTCTTCATCTCACCAAGCCGGCCGATCACGCGTTGCTCGGCATGTTCGCGGATGGCGCAGGTATTCACAAGAATGACGTCAGCAGCCTCAGGAGCCTTTACTTCGTCGTAACCGGATGCTGCAAGTTTTCCGAGTATGAGCTCGGAGTCACTGACATTCATCTGGCATCCGTAAGTCTCGATGTATACGGTAGGGCGAATTGCTTCAGTCATTGAATGAAATTGGGGCGAGGCTGTGGAACATGTTGAAGCATGTTCTCAACTTTCCAGGGTGCTTCCTCGAATGCGCACCCGGGGCGACCCACCTTCGCCTGATAAAGCCGCAGGTGATCGCAGAGGAAGCTTAACGAAGAACTGGCTTCCCTCACCTTCCCGGCTGTTGACCCAAATCATTCCGCCGTGAAGGTCGACGACGAGTTTGCAAAAGGTAAGTCCCAAGCCCGAGCTTCTCACTCGCGGAGTGATTCCACCGGCTACCTGTCCGAATTTCCGGAAAATGACCTCGTGATATTCGGGCGGAATTCCCGGGCCGTTGTCGCTCACGGTGAATAACACCGAATCCCCGGCCTGGCGCGCGCTCAGCGTCAAGTCGATCGGGTTCGATGAGTGAGTGACGGCATTCTGAATCAGATTGGAGAACACGCGCTTGATGAGTGACTTGTCAGCGTGAAATATCTGCGTGTCGTCGTCAACCTTCAGCGTCGCCGTGGTTTTTTCCTGCTGAAAGCGGTGTGCCCATTCATGAAACAGCTCGGTCAGGAGTGCCGCGGGAGCAATGGGAGATGGCGAGAGCGTGACCGCCGCTTCATCGATGCGTGCCACCTCGAGGATGTCCTCGATCAGAGCGAGAAGATCCTCGGACTTGCCTTCGGCCTCGCCGACGGCTCTACGCTGATCGTCGGAAAGGTCGCCGAAAATTCCATCCCCAAGCAACTCGAGTGTAGCGAGAACCGACGTGAGCGGACTCTTGAGGTCGTGCACGATCATCTTCATGAGATCATCGCGGACCTTTTCGAGCTCACGAAGTTTTCGATAGCTATTCTCGAGCGCGTCGGTTGCGGCCTTCAGCTTGAGAAGGCTTCGAACGCGCGCGCCGAGCACGAGACGATTATGCGGTTTGGTAAGAAAATCGTCGCCGCCTGCCTCGATACCACGCACGCGATCGCCGGTGTCGTTCAATGCCGTAACGAATATCACCGGTATTCGAGCGGTTCGAGGATCACGCTTGATGCGCCTGCACACCTCGAACCCGGTGGAGCGCATGTCAACGCCGAGGTCTCCCGCGGGCATTGAGACATCGAGGATGCAGATGTCCGGGTTGTGCTCGAAACACGCTGCAACTGCCGATGGCCCGTCGTGAGCTGCAACGGTGCGGTAACCGAGCGTGTGAAGCTGATCGAACAGCAGCTCGACGTTGGCCAATACGTCGTCTGCAACAAGAACAAGCGGTCCGAGCTCGGTCACCTGTTCTGGCATCGTGCTATGGCCGGACTCGCAAACCGAAGCTCAGGATGTATGCGCGTTCCTTGACACCGCTGAGAGTGGATGCGTCGGCCGATCTCATCGATCGCTCGAGTGCCATGTCGAATGACGCCCTGTTACGAAAAAACTGTGCGCCGATACCGCCGGTGAACGAAAGCTCTTTGACGGTGCCTCCCAATGCCTCGAACGGAAGTGTGCGATACCTCGCGCCAAGCCGAAGAATTGTCTGTCTGGCAGCGACCTGGGGACCAATTGCCTCCACACCGCCACCTGCATCCCACGCGTCGGAAGCGACTACGCCGGCCGTTCCGAGTCCATTCATCCTGGACCACAAATCTCGAGATATGTGGGCTGAAATGCTCGATCCCGGAATTCCTTCAAACGAGATTCCCGCCGAATAACGATCCGGGACACTTGCCTTTGAAACAATCGTGTCGCCAATGCGACTGGTGAGTTGGGCGCCCTTCATGCCGCTGATGCCGATGCCGAAGATCTTCGACGGTCGCAACACGACTCCGGCAGAAACTCCAAAGCCCGTAAAGGCCAGCGTCTCGATTTGCGAGATATTCGAAAACTTGCGCGACACCGGAAATGTCTGCGAAAAAAGGTCGCGATTCTGCCCTGTAAAAACGTGGCCACCGAGTCCGAGCTGAATTTTCCCATTGGGCGTGAAACCAACCGCGAGGCGAATGTCGTTGATCGCGCCTTCGACGCGATTGACTTCATTAGCCGTCACGGTGTCACCGGCAACGTTCAGCGTCCGTGAAATTTTTGTGGACGATGACCGGTCGAGGAAAGTAGATACTGAGAGACCGACAGTCGCACGAGTTCCGGCGGGAATCTGAACACCAATTACAGGAAACCGCGAAGTGGTCGTGTTCGCCGACAAGCTCCCGTTTGTGAATTTTCGAAATTCGGGCTCATACTGCAGATACAGGCGCGGCTCGCCGGTCAAGGCGATAGCGGCCGGATTTCTGGGGGTGTCGGCGTCGAACTCCGTCAACCCACCGCCTGTTCCAAGAGCGCGCGAACTCATCTGGCCCGGCGGATATCCAAAACCTTGAGTGCTCAGCGTGCCCTGCGCGAGAGCAATCGCGGGCAGCATTGCCCACGCGATGGCAACAAAGCCAGTGTTGATCCAGCGCATCAGGGAAGCCCCTTTGACTTTCTTGTCGAGTAGGTGATTCGGAGTTTCGGCCTGAGCGCGGGCGCCGCTTCGATGGAATAGAATCTCGCCTCGAGTGGAGACTCACCTTCCTGGACGCTCTGCAGTACCAAGGCTCGCGGAGTTGTGGCAGCGACCTGCGAGCGCCACAACGCAATCACCTGGGCAATTTCGAGAGCGACTTGACCCGAATTTCCGGGATGAGCGCGAAGGGTGTCTGCATTCGCGGTGGCAACGATTTGCGAAGCCTTCGCAACATCCACGACTGCGGTCGTTGCGAGCACTGCATTCGGAAGTATGAAAACAGTGTCATTGGGATCGATCTGGTTGTTCGGTATCTGCGTCAGGACAAGCGAGGCACGCACCACATCGACCGAGTCAGTGATGAATGCAGGCACATTGAATCGAAGATATGCGCGGCGTGCCGGCAAGCCGCCAACGTTGAGATTCGTCGCCGCACCGGTCGCTGTCCCCTTCACCAGCAGCGTATAATCTGCGAGAGAAATTGCTTCGGCCGATTGATCGGCTGGAGTTTTCGAAAATGGATTGAGCACTACTTTCGCGATCGTCGTATCTGCGGACACGCGATAAGTAAGCGATGTGGGGATTGCTCCAGTTTCAGTCGATCGAATCTTGAGCTGAACGGAGCTGTTCGCCCTTGCCCTGATTCCCAGACGCAGCCGGCCACCCACGCGGCTCAGGATCGCCTGCGATGGAATTTTGAACGTAACGGAGTCTTTGAGATCCGCCTTCGCGTACGTCTGTGATGCGATGAGGCGAGACGGCGTAAACAATGCCGCGACCGGTGCGATGGCTGTATCAGGCGCGGTGGAATTGACGTCGTAAATGTCGAGCGTCACCTGGTCGGGAATCTTTCCGCCAACAGTGTCGACGCGGAAATTCAGGATCGCGCTATCAACCCTGGTGACCGGTATCGATGTGGTGTCGCCCGACTTGAGGTAACGCGCAGGAATCGAATCGAACCTGATGATTGCGCGTGAATCGATCGAATCGCCCCGAGTCGCGAGCAGAAGCGACAGCTCGGTACCAAGACCCGTCAGAGCGGACACCGTACTGTCCAGCGTGACCGCATCGAGGGTGACCGTTTGAAGTCCGGCCTGTTGATCGACGCACAACAGCGGACAACCCGAGCTGTTGTCGATGTTCTCGCTGCACGCCGCGGCTACAATGGTCAACAAAACAAGGCCGGCCATCTTGAGCCGGGTTGAAATCAATTCCACTTACGTCCTTCCACTTAGATGTTTGGACGTGAACGCATCAGGTAACAATTGCCCGAGACGCCACGTCACCTTCTTTCCATTTTTCGCATAGCTCGTAACCTTCAGATTGGGCGCGAACTCGCTCATCGTCTGCCGGCACGCACCGCACGGAGCAGCCGGAGTATCCGACTCGCTCGCGATCGCAATCTCTTCGAAGTCTCTCATTCCCCTGGCAACCGCAGCGGCAATCGCAGTCCGCTCGGCGCAAAGTGCTTCGCCGTAGGCTGCATTCTCTACGTTGCAGCCCGAGACGATGATTCCCGTAGATGTTCTAACCGCGGCCCCAACCCGAAATTTCGAGTAGGGTGCGTAGGCATTTTCCATCGCGCTGAATGCAGAATCCCGAAGCTTTAACGCGCTTTCCGTCTCATCCTGCCCCGTCACTTCGAGGTAAGCTCATCGAGGAAAGAGGTTCCCTTCCCGAGGTATGAGACACCAAGCCACTCCCCAACCGTTGCGCCCAGATCCGAGAAAGTTTCGCGGGTACCGAGGTTAACTGGTCGTACACGCGGTCCGATTACCAGTAGCGGAACAGACTCGCGCGCATGATCGGTCGAGATTGTGGTTGGGTCGTTGCCGTGATCGGCGGTAATGAACAGCAGGTCGTCCTCGCGAAGCGCCGCGGTGAGTGACGGGAGGGCGAAGTCGAACTCCCGTAGTGAGTTGTAGAACCCCGCAGCGTCGTTTCGGTGCCCGTACAACTGGTCGAAATCTACTAGGTTGGCAAACAGGAGCCCATTCTTGTCGCTTGCGAGCCAGGCGCCTATCAAATCGATCCCTTCTGCATTCGAGCTCGTGTGTTGCGCCACGATGGAGCGTCCCGCGAAAAGGTCGTCAACCTTTCCAACCCCGTGAGTCGGTACACCCGCCGCTGACAGTGTGTCGAGGAGGGTTTCGGATGGAGGTTGAATCGAGTAGTCGCGACGGTTTGCGGTGCGCGTGAAGGAGCCGGGATCGCCCTTGAACGGACGCGCGATAACACGTGACACATCATTGGGAGGAACAAGCATCTGGCGCGCGGTTTCGCATGCCGCGTACAGCTCTGGAAGAGGCACTACGTCCTCGTGGGCCGCAATCTGAAAGACAGAATCCGCGGAAGTGTAGACTATCCATTCGCCGGATTTCATGTGTTGCTCGCCCAGCTCATCCAGAATTGCGGTGCCGCTCGCGACGACATTTCCGAGAATGCCGCGTCTGGTCGCCCTGGTGAACTCGTCGATGACCTCGCGTGGAAATCCGTGTGGATACGTGGGAAACGCTTTCTCGACATGGACGCCGGCGATCTCCCAATGTCCCGTTGTACTGTCCTTGCCAGCCGATGCGGGATTCATTTTCGCCCATGCGCCTGCACTCTCTCCCGGCGGCATCCCGTGCAGCTCGGTGACATTCCCAAGTCCATACTTGGCAAGCGCCGGAAGATTGAACCCGCCCACAGCCCGCGCCACGTGAGCCAGCGTGTTGCTGTGCGGGTCGCCATAATTGCCTGCATCAGGCGCTGCTCCGGCGCCAACGCCGTCGAGTACGATGATGATTGCACGATTCATTTTTACTGACCTCGGTAGATGCGGCGGAGGCGGCCACGAAGCCCCGTCAACAGCTCGTAGGGCGACATATTCGCGGACGCCGCCACGGTTGCTGCATCCAGATGCTCCGCATGATCGGCACTCGAACCGATCATCGTAACGACGTCGCCGATTTCTGCGCCGGTGTCCGTAACATCCAGCATGATCATGTCCATCGTCACCCGACCGGTCACAGCAACCATCGACTCTCGCACCAACCCGCGTCCAACGTTGCTCAACGCGCGGGGGTATCCGTCTGCATAGCCGAGAGGAATAGTGGCGATGAGCCGACGCGAAGGTGCGGTCCACGTTGCGTCATAGCTGACCGTGTCACCCGGCTCGATCCACCGCAGCTCGACGATTCTGGCGCGGAGATGAACGACGGGAAGCGGTTGTATCGCCGACGTGCTTCCGCAACCCACGCCGTACATGAAAATGCCAGGCCGAATCGCCGTCCATGGTGAGGGTCCGTGTCTGACGATGGCGGCGCTAGAATCTGTGTGCAGGACGTGCGGTCTAAGAGGTAAAGCCGAAAGCGCCTCCCGAAACCGTTCTTCCTGAACGTCCATCGAGCCGTCATCGAGCGCGGGGGAATGAAAATGGGTGAATGCGCCCTGCGGCGGATGAAGCGCGACTGCGGCGGCAATGCTTTCCATTTCACGCCACGAGAGGCCCGCTCTTGCCATACCGGTGTCGATCGACAGATGGTACACGCCACCGAACTTCAGCCACGCGTTGAGCTCGTCCGATGATCCTATTGTCGGCGTCAACCGCGCGGCGTACGTCGCCTCGAGTTCGTCCGCGAGAAGCGGAGTGAAGACGAGGATCGGTCGTGCAATTCCCGACGCGCGAAGGGCCTGTCCTTCGACGACGGTGGCGACTCCGTAACCCCACGGGTCCACCGACTCGAGCGCGTGCGCCACCTGCTCGGCCCCGAGGCCATATGCGTCCGCCTTGATCATCGGGATGACCGGCACTCCGCCGCGATCGCGAAGTGCGACCGTATTGCGGATGAGTGAGCCCAGGTCGACCTCCATCCAGGCGCGATCTAGCGGTTGCAGCATTGCCCGCGACTGTCGTTGACCGGTAGAATTGGGATCACACGCCCAATTTAGCGAGCAAAGCCCAGCATGGACGAAAAGGTCACTCTTAACGACACGATTGCGCTAATGCGCGACCTCAGAAAACGATGCGACTGGGACGCCGCGCAAACTCACGAATCGCTGCGCCCGTATCTGGTCGAGGAGTCATTGGAGCTGGACGAAGCGATCCGTGATTCGAACTATCCGCTGATGCGGGAAGAGCTTGGCGACGTTCTCCTCCAGGTGCTTTTTCATTCGACGATAGCCGAAGAGCGCGGACAGTTCGATATCGACGACGTCGCGCGCGGCTTGATCGCAAAGATGCATGCTCGCCATCCTCATCTGTACGGTGACGGAGTAAGGCAGTCGTGGGAGACGATGAAGTCGAAGAAGCGTGAATCGATCGGTGATGGACTACCCGCGTCGCTGCCGCCGCTTCATCGCGCGCACAGGCTGCAGGATCGCGCGGCGGGAGTCGGATTCGATTGGCCGGATACCGATGGACCGGCTCTGAAGATCGAAGAAGAGCTGGCTGAGGTTCGAGATCATCTTGTCTCTGCGCCGGTGGCCGCCCATTCGGCTCCGGTCTTTGACGCAGCGCATGAAGAACTCGAAAGTGAGCTGGGGGACCTGCTATTTGCCTGCGTTAATCTTTGTCGCAAAGCGGGAGTTCACGCGTCACTCGCGCTGGATCGCGCAAACGCCAAGTTCGAGAGGAGGTTTGTCGAGATCGAGAAGATTGCCAGAGAGCGAGGACTCGATCTCAACAACGCTGGGCTCGAAGCGCTTGATTCGATCTGGGACGAGGTTAAAGCGGCCGAGTGAGGGCTTGGCTATGACTGCGGAGTCGGCTCAAAGTGAAACGACAAAACAGAGTCAAGCAGAAAAAAGCAACTAATTCGTCGGCGGACTGGAGCCGATTTGAAGCGGATTGGAGCGGATCAAACCGTCTGCGTTGCGTGCGTTCTACCGTCCTTTCAAGAGACATACACAGTCAACTGACAAAAGAGAGTCAACTGCAAAACAGGGTCAACTAAGTGGTCCGCGGACCAATTAGTTGTTTTTACCCTAGTCGCGAAACGTGGATCAGCAGCTACCTGCTTAAGGCCTCAGACGGTTCATCATTCTGGGAAAGGCGATTGCCTCTCGCAAATGAGGAAGGCCGCAGATCCACGAAACCGTTCGCTCGAGACCGAGCCCAAAACCGGAGTGTACGAAAGTCCCGTACTTCCTTAAGTCGAGATACCAGCCGTAGGCATCGAGGGGCAATCCTTCCTCGTTGATCCGCTGGAGTAGCTTGTCGTAGTCATCCTCGCGCTGGGACCCGCCGATGATCTCTCCGTAACCCTCGGGCGCCAGCAGATCATCGCAAAGCACCGTGCGAGGATCCGCCGGATTCTCCTTCATATAGAAGGCCTTCGCTTCCTTCGGGTAGTTATAGATAAAAACCGGCCGGTCGTGACCTTCAACGAGCAGCGACTCGTCTTCAGCGCCTAGATCATCGCCCCATTTAGCCGAGCTTCCCTTTCCTTCGAGGATCTTGATCGCGTCCGTGTAGTCGATTCGCGGGAACGGGCCAACAACAGTTTCCAGCTTACTCGTGTCGCGCTCCAGCTCGGCCAGCTCCGGGCGCTTCCGCTCGAGCACTCTCTGCACGACATAGGAAACGAAATCTTCCTGCAGCTGCATGTTGTCGTTCGAGTCGTTGAACGCAACCTCCGGCTCGATCATCCAGAATTCGGAGAGGTGTCGCCGCGTCTTCGATTTTTCGGCGCGAAACGTCGGTCCAAAACAGTAAATTTTCCCGTACGCAGCGGCTGCGGCCTCCCCATAAAGCTGCCCCGTTTGAGCCAGATACGCCGTCCCTTCGTCGAAGTAATCCGTTGCGAACAACCCGCTGCGCTCGCCAATTGCAGCAGTGAGGATCGGCGTGTCCACGAGGGTAAAATCGCGCTCATAGAAAAAGTCGCGCATAGCTTGCTCGGTCTCACTTCGGATTCGCGCTATAGCTTTCTGGCGGCTGCTGCGAAGCCACAGGTGCCGGTGATCGAGCAGGAAGTCAATCCCATGCTCCTTGGGCTGAATCGGATAGGT
>JANYKY010000448.1 GCA_025357975.1 Gemmatimonadaceae bacterium | reverse complement strand
GCCAGTTCTTCCTCACCAGCTCTGGATTGCCACCAATACCGCCTGACGTAATAATCACCACTTGCGCGTGTATCTCGAAATCACCAGTCACCGTACGCGAGCTGCTGATTCCGCGCGCAACATTGTCTGCCTCGAAAACTTCGCCGCAAACGCCGTCAACCAAGCCGGCACTCGTCGTCAAACCACTGACCCGGTGACGAAATCTGAAATTCACGAGACCCTTCAGCTCGGCCGCTCTGAGCCTGAGAATGAACGGCTCGATCACTCCTGGGCCCGTACCCCACGTCACGTGGAACCTCGGTACCGAATTCCCTGGGCCTGTGGCTCCATGTCCGCCGCGTTCCGCCCATCCTACGACGGGGAAAAAACGAACGCCTCTTTCATGCAACCACGATCTTTTCTCGCCAGCGGCAAAACTGACATACGCCTCCGCCCATCGCTTCGGCCATGTGTCTTCCTCGCGATCGAAACCCGCGGTTCCCAGCCAATCCTGCCAGGCCAGCTCGTACGAGTCACGAATTCGCATGCGGCGCTGCTCAGGGGAGTTCACCAGAAACAACCCGCCAAATGACCAGAACGCCTGGCCTCCGAGGCTTTGTGCCCCTTCCTGATCTAAAATGGTGACGCGACGGCCCGCATCTGCCAGCTCAGCCGCAGCGACGAGACCTGCCAGTCCCGCACCCACCACTAATACGTCTGCCTCGAATTCGCCTGCGCCGTCTCGCATCTCGTCTCGTCGTTGAACATGGGTTCCTGAATCGCTAACGTAGGGGATGAATAGCCTCATGGTCAAACCACGAATGCCTTGTCTCCTCGGCTTTGTGGAGATTCGATCCGTCTGGTTTTCATGCATTGCGTGCGTTGCCGTGCTCGCATTCGGCGTGAAACCGCTCCCTGCCCAGTCGACTAAAGGGACACGGACCTCCCTTCACCAGACTGTCGTTCCGCTCAGCACTACAGAACGAGCGATAGTTGGCGCCGTCGACACTCGGAACGCGGAAGGCCTCGCCCTGCTGGAGCGGCTGGTCAACATCAACAGCGGAACTATGAACTTCGCTGGCGTGAAAGAAGTCGGCGGAATTCTTCGCTCCGAGCTCGACAAGCTCGGATTCCAGACACGCTGGGTTGACGGCGCACCCTTTGGGCGAGCCGGTCACCTTATCGCCGAGCGCAAGGGCGGTGGTCCACGGCTTTTGTTGATCGGGCATCTGGACACAGTCTTCGAGCCGACGAATCATTTTCAGAAGTACGAAAAGCTGACCGACACCACAGCGCGTGGTCCTGGCGTGATCGACATGAAGGGCGGCGATGTTATCATGCTGCAGGCATTCAAGGCTCTCGCTGCGGCGCACGCTCTCGACCAGCTCAACATCATCATCGTCTTTTCCGGAGATGAAGAGGATTCCGGCGCACCGCTCAGCCTTGCGCGCGCGGATCTCGTTGCAGCGGCGAAGACTGCGAAATACGCGATTGGTTTTGAAGATGGTTCTGGCGATCCGCACACTGCCGTCGTATCCCGCCGCGGTGCAGGCAGCTGGTCAGTGATGTCGACGGGAACTCCCGCTCACTCGTCGCAGATCTTTCGAAGCGACATTGGTGCGGGTGCCATTTTCGAATCGGCACGCATCCTTGAAGCGTTCAGGACGCAGTTGAGCACGCAGCAGTATCTGACGTTCAATCCCGGGTTCGCCATTGGAGGTACGGACGTCACGCCAAATGCCGATGGGGTCGGTGGTGTGGCACTTGGAAAATCGAATGTCGTCGCAAAAGACATGATCGTCCGCGGCGACATTCGCACTTTGTCGCCTGAGCAGCTCCAGAGCACCAAAACGGCCATGACTGCGATCGTGAATCAGTCGCTCCCTCACACGACTTCGCGAATCACTTTCGACGATGGTTACCCTCCGCTTGCCCCAACGGCTGGTAATCAACGATTGCTCGGCATCTACAGCTCAGTTAGCGTTTCACTCGGATACGGGCCCGTCGTCCCGGTCGATCCAATGCGTGCGGGCGCCGCGGACGTGTCCTTCGCTGCGCCGTACGATTCGTCTGCGATCGACGCATTGGGCCTTGCCGGTTGGGACGATCACACCGACAAGGAAACAGCGGACCTGAAGATGTTTGGCCCACAGACCAAACGCGTTGCGCTGTTTCTCTATCGCTTGAGCCGGTCCAACCCGTAGCGCGAGTTATTTGCCAAGATATTTTTTCTTGAAATCCGTAGTCGATCGTTGAATCAGCTCTCCGAGGACGGGCATGCTTATGTCGTCGAGAGCCTTCACGCGGAGGCATGAACCACTGGCTTTGTGCTTGCCAAGTCTTTGGCTCCCTCGTTCCCGTAAAAATCCACCGACCACCCGATACTTTCCAGTGCTACAGTCCGGCATGGGACTCACTCCTCGCTACTCCTTCGTCATGAAACGCCTCGGTCTCATCGCAGCGACCTTCTTTCTGGCTGGATGCCACTCGTCGTACGCAGCGGATGCGCCTGAAGCCGCGCGCGTCACGCCTGGAATCACAGTTCTCGTGCGTGACTCGCTGAGTCTCATTCGCGGAAAACGTGTCGGCCTCATCACGAATCACACAGGACGTGATGCAGATGGGCGAAGCAGTATAGACATCCTCTTCAGGGCGCGTGGAGTCAGGCTGACGGCACTGTTTGCACCGGAACATGGCATTCGTGGATCCGCCGAGGGTGGTGCGAGGATCGCATCTGGTGTGGACCGGGAGACAGGCCTTCCGATCTATTCACTGTATGGTGCCACTAAGGTTCCTACAGCGCGGATGCTCGCGAACGTGGACGTTCTCGTCTACGACATCCAGGATATCGGCGCGCGCATGTACACGTACGTATGGACAATGACGCTTGCGGCCGAGGCAGCGAAGAAAGCGGGCAAGATGTTCGTCGTCGTGGATCGGCCGAATCCGATTCGCGGAGACATCGCAGAAGGCGGAATGATCGAGCCGAGGTACAGATCGTTTACGGGATTGCACGACGTCCCCCTCAGATACGCGATGACACCGGCCGAGCTCGCGAGGTATCTCACTGCCACCGGGCAGATAGATGCTGATGTCAGGGTCATCCCGATGACCGGTTATCGAGAATCGTTCTGGTGGAGCGACACTGGTCTGCCGTGGGTTGATCCGTCGCCAAACATTCGCGATCTCGATGCGACGCTTCTCTATCCCGGTATTTCTTTTTTCGAGGCAACGAATGTCAGCGAGGGCAGGGGGACCAATACCCCGTTTCGACTCATTGGCGCCAGCTGGCTGAAGGATGCGCCGGACATTGCACGTGCCATGAACGCGCGCAAGCTCGGCGGTGTTGTCTTCAGCTCGACTACGAGCTCGATAGCGAAAGGCGAAAAGTTCGGCGGCCAGACGATTCCTATGATTCGCATCGCGATTGCCGACCGAAACGCGGTAAGATCATCAGACATCGGCGGGTATTTGTTGACCGAGATTTATTCACGTCACCCGAAAGAATTTCATTGGCAACGTGGCAGCGGCATCGAAGAGCTGTCGGGCTCCGCGGAGCTGAGGGGGGCAGTCGAGCACGGCACTATCGATGTCTTGTTGCGGAAGTGGCGCAGCGAATCTGCTGCATTCATGCGGGTGAGCGCCGCCTATAAACTTTATCCTCGGTAATTCGCGTGCAGCTTAACGCGGCGAGCCCGCCATCGGTGGACCTGCGGTAATCGCCAGCGAGAGTCTCTCCGCCTGTCGCTGGCTGGACGAAAGAAAGACCGCCGCCAGGTTCACGGACCTCACCAGAACAGGTGGGTAGTCGCCCCACTGCGATGCAACCCCGCGCGGGCCCGCCACAAGTGTATCCATCGCGGCAATATCCCTGGCCAGCCCAGCGGAGTCGCTGTACAGAAAAACCTCCAGCCGAGATTGGCCGAGGTTGTAGACTGCAGCCGGAACACTAAAACCCTTACGCCGGGATGACGCGGTGTCCCCGGGCCTGACGACGAATCCGGACTGCCGCAGCCTGTTCACGACACTACAAAGTTCCCACTTGCCATCGTGCGGACACGACGGGCGCGCACGCTGCTGTGCAATCACCGATGCGGGCATCGGCATGGTAACAGTTGGGAGCAAGACCGCTGCGGTCGCTGCGGGGGCAGCCAAGGTGTCAGCGCTCTTCGCCGCACTTGTGCCTTTACCACATGCGACTGCAGACAGCGCAGCCACTGCAAGCCATGCCGGCCTCATCACTACTGCTTCGCCTTGATCGCGAACGGCACCACGGTTTTTCCCCAATGCAGATTCAGCACTGCCGAGTCCTCGTCGACCATGGGAAAATAGAAAGCGAGACTCTCGATGTGGTCACCTGTTTTCGGCTTGGCATGAACGCGCAATACATCTTTGCCTTCCGGATAGCGCATATGAAAAACAGGAGACACCGAGCTGAAGATCAAAGTCCACGTATCGCGAGCCGGGATAGCCCACAAACTGTACCGGCCAGCCGGAAGTTTCGCACCGCCGATCTCCAGCTCTTTCGTTGTGGTGAACACTGCTGCGCTATCAGCGCTCGGCGACCAGACACTACCAAACGAAACCAGCGAGCCGAATAATTCTCTGCCTCGCGCAACTGGCCGCCGATAGACAATCTCGATTCGTGCGTCGCCGATCATCTGCGACACCGTCGCCAGCTGGCTCTTGCGTATCGCCTGAGCGTTGGAACACGCTGGCGCGCATGCAACAATGAAGCACAGCGTCCCGATCAGGCGCACGACACTTTTCACGTCAGAAAAACCTCAGCT
>JANYKY010000431.1 GCA_025357975.1 Gemmatimonadaceae bacterium | reverse complement strand
CAATCCGTGCGCGATCACCGCCAGGCGGGGCGCGCCCTTTACCGCCCAATCAAGGTCCAGAAAATCCCCATCCGGCGTCGCGATGCGCTCGCGTTGTTTGCATGCTGAGCTGGAACGTTTCGACCCCTTACCACCCAATGTCATGACAAACCGCAGGGAATTCCTGAAGCAGGGAACGCTCGTCGCCGGCGCCATCGCCGCCGAAGCAGCGTTCCGAAAGGCGCATGGAATGACGCCGCTTCCGCAAGAACCGGAAACGCCGGTAATGGACGCGGCAACGCGCGACTTGATGATGGACGGGCTTAACTCAGCGAAGCTGGCCGGTGCGAGCTATGCCGATGTTCGCATCGGCCGGTATCTCCAGAATTTTGTGCAGACCCGTGAGCAACAAATCACCAATGTGGTCGATACGGACTCGATGGGAGCAGGCGTCCGTGCTCTCGTGGACGGCACGTGGGGATTTGCCGCAACCCGCACAATGACGCGTGATGGCATCGCGGCTGCAGCCAAACGCGCCGTCGCAGTCGCGAAGGCCACGCGCGTCGGACGCGACAGGCCCGTCGAGCTCGCACCGACGCAGGCGTACAAAGACGTGAGCTGGAAAAATTCGTTCACCGTTGATCCGTGGTCGATTCCAATCGAGCAGAAAGCGGACTTGTTGTTGAAGGCAAACGCGGCTGCATTGAAAGCGCCGAATGTGAAGTTCGTCTTCAGCGGAATGTTTTTCCGGAAGACGGAACGCAATTACGCGGACACGAACGGCTCGGTTATCAATCAGACAATCGTTCAGAGCTGGGCACCGATGCAGTTCACCGCAGTCGCTCCCGACCAGTCTGATTTTCAGAACCGCGGTAACGTCACGCCGCCAATGGGACGAGGGTACGAATACATCGTTGCCCAGGACCTCATCGGCAACTCCGCGAAATGGGGTGAGGAAGCCTCCCAGAAGCTCAAGGCAAAACCTGTCGACGTCGGCCGCTACGATCTGGTTCTTCATCCGTCGCATCTGTGGCTGACCATTCACGAGTCGATCGGACACCCGACAGAGCTCGATCGCGCAAGCGGATACGAAGCGAACTACGCCGGCACATCGTTCGTGTCGCCGCCAGAAAAGGTTCTCGGAAAACTCAAGTACGGTCCTGAATTCATGAACATTCAGGGCGATCGCTCACAGCCTGGCGGTCTTGCGACCATTGGTTACGACGATGAAGGCGTGAAGCCGGACGATTTTCTCATCATCAAGAACGGAATCTTCAACGACTATCAGACCACGCGCGAACAGGCCAACTGGCTCAAATGGTGGTATGACTCCAAGGGCATTCCAACGCGCTCGCATGGGTGCTCATACGGCGACGCATGGTCGAGCATTCAGTTTCAGCGGATGCCGAACGTATCGCTGTTACCAGGAGACAAGGAGCAGAGCTTCGAGGATCTCATCGCCGCAACGGACAAGGGCATCGCGATCATCGGTGACGGGTCATTCTCGATCGATCAGCAACGCTACAACGCGCAGTTCGGCGGACAGGTGTTCTATGAGATCAAGAATGGTAAGCTCAACGGAATGCTGAAAGACGTGGCGTACCAGATGCGCACGCCTGATTTCTGGAACTCGATGGACATGATCGGCGGCAAAAAAAGCTATCAACTCGGCGGAAGCTTCTTCGACGGTAAAGGGCAGCCGCCGCAGATCAACGCCGTCAGCCACGGCGCTGTTCCCGCTCGCTTTCGCAACATCAACGTCATCAACACCGGAAGGAAAGCATGAGAGTCCCCAAGCGATTGATTCCGGGGCCTGCAGACGCGGACATCTTGTCCGAGGCACAGTCGCGAGACATCGTGGATCGAGTCATCAAGATGTCCAAGTCCGACGCGATCAGCATCAATGTCTCGAGCGGTATCACGAACAACATCCGGTTCGCCGCGAACCAGCTTTCGACAGCCGGAAGCGTTGGCGATGCGCGCGTTGCCGTCACGAGCGCGTTTGGAGCCAAGCGCGCAAGTGTCGTCACGAACAATCTCAGTGACGAGGCGCTGCTCTCTGCGGTCAGGCAGTCAGAAGCGCTGGCAAGACTTTCTCCCGACGATCCGGAGGCACTCCCCGATCTGGGTCCTCAGAACATCAAAACCGTGGATGCGGATTTCAATGCTACTGAAGCTCTCAACGCTGGCGATCTCGTAACCGCGGCGTTAACGGCGCTGGATCCCGCCCGCAAAGCAGGCGATCTCACCGCCGCTGGCTACCTTGTCGTCAACACATCGACGAATGCACTTGGCAACAGCGCCAAGCTGTTCGCGTATCACAAGTCCACCAATGCGAACTACACCGTTACCGTTCGCACCTCGGATGGCACGGGTTCCGGATGGGCAGGAGCAGAGCATCCGGATTTTTACGCGTCTGGCCGAGGCGGAGGCCAGGGTGCATGGCGTTGCGATCGAGGCGGTGGTTTTCCATGAAGTGGGGGCGCTCGACGCCATCGTGGACGTGGTGGGCGCCGTCTCGGGCCTGCAGTGCCTCGGCATCGAGGCGGTTTACGCATCGCCGCTGAACGTCGGCGGCGGGTTTGCCCGTTCTGCCCATGGCGTCATACCGGTACCCGGTCCCGCCACGCTGGAATTGCTCAAAGGGGTTCCCGTGTACTCGCGGGGGGCCGAGAAAGAGCTTTTGACGCCTACGGGGGCCGCGATTCTCACCACCTGCTGCCGTTCCTTCGGCGAGATGCCAACCCTGCGGGTCGAAACCAGCGGCTACGGCGCCGGGAGCCATGACCTCGACATCCCCAACCTGCTTGGTCTGACGATCGGCAAGGCGGAGGCGACGGTGAAGGTCAGCAGCACCGACGACGCCCGCGGCTATCGGCAAGCTCCGGCCCTCATGATGGAGGCCAATATCGACGACATGAACCCGGAGTTTTACGATTATGTAATGACGGGCCTGCTGGAAGCAGGGGCAATGGACGTCTTCCTCCAGAACATCCAGATGAAGAAGGGCCGCCCCGCCGTAACCCTCTGCGTGCTCATGCGGCCCGAAGATGAAGAAAAATTCCGCCGGCAGATCTTTGCCGAGACAACGACGCTCGGACTGCGGGTTTATCCCGTCACGAAGCACATGCTGCCCCAGCAAATAATCACCGTCGCAACCGACCTGGGAAACGCTCACGTGAAGATCGGCCGCCTGGAGGGAAAAATAAGCAACGTGGCCCCGGAATATGACCAGTGCCGACGTCTGGCCCGGGAGCACCAGCTGCC
>JANYKY010000428.1 GCA_025357975.1 Gemmatimonadaceae bacterium | reverse complement strand
GAGATCGCCTACTCGTCCGAAGAACAGCGCACCGAGTGGACGCACGGCAAAGCCCACCGCGAATGTTGCCAGAGTCTTCAAAAAGTTCGCGGTGGCGCTGCCCGGAGGATAGAACTGAGTGGAGATAATCGTCGCCAGGCTTCCGAAGATGAAGAAGTCGTACCATTCGATCATCGTGCCCGCGGTCGAGGCGGCAATGACGCGCCAGATTCCGGCGGGAGCTTTATTGAATTCGGCGGCGTGTGTCACGGCGCTTATCTTGGGCATGCGGGCACGCGGCGACAACCACTGGCTATGACTTCGATTCGGACCATCGACCTGAACGCTGACTTGGGCGAGCATGACGGCGACGGCGCTGAGGCCGATTCGGCGATGCTCGACGTGGTGTCGTCAGCCAATATTGCGTGCGGAGCCCACGCAGGATCTCCGGACGTGATGGCGATGACTGTCCGTGCGGCATTTGATCGCGGAGTGACGATTGGCGCGCATCCTTCGTATCCTGACCGCGCGGGGTTCGGCCGGAAAGAGACCGCTCTCAGCATCGACGGAATAATTGCATCCGTTCGCGAGCAGGTAACGACGCTTGCTCAGTGCTGCAAGCTGGCCAATGCGCGACTAGCCTATGTAAAACCACATGGAGCGCTTTACAATCGGGCATCGCGAGACCCTGGGCTTGCCATGGCTTTGGCGAGCTGCGTTGCCGACATCGATTCCAGTCTTTTCATGCTTGCACTCAGTGACAGCGTTCTCGAGCGGGAATCGAGAAAGGCGGGACTGAGAGTTTCGCGCGAAGCGTTTGTGGATCGCGCCTACAGCAGCGATGGGATGCTCGTCCCCCGTGGTCGCGAAGGGGCCGTAATCGCAGACGTGTCGATCGCGGCAGACCGTGCAGTATCTATCGCAGAGGATCACACCGTCATAGCAATCGATGGCACGCCGCTGAGCATCTCCGCCGATTCGCTGTGCGTACACGGCGACAGCGCCAACGCAATCGATATCGTAACGGCCGCAAGGGCGAGACTGGAATCAGCGGGCTTTACTATCGCGTCGTTCGCCCGTTGAAAGATCTTTCAATCCTGCCGCTTGGCGATCGATGCGTAACGATCAGCATTGGTGAAGGCATCAGCGTCGAGTTGAGCCAGTCTGTCCTTGCCTGTGCGAGCGCGATTACCGCGGCGTCGGTACGCGGTGTCAGTGACGTCGTCGCATCGTACGCATCGCTCGCCGTGTTTTACGACCCGCTCTCGATTTCGTTCGAAGATCTCAGTGCGCGTGTCAAATCCATCTTGAGCGATACGGAGGCTGGTTACGCTGACTCCGGCTCTGAGTCTCGCCTGATTCGAATCCCTGTTCGCTATGACGGCGAGGACATCGAGGAAGTAGCTCGACGTACGAAACTGACACGTGACGATATCGCCGAGCTGCATTCGGCGCGCGAGTATCGGGTTTTCGTTGTTGGATTCGTCCCGGGCTGGGCTTACCTCGGACAACTCGACCCGCGGCTGATCATTCCGCGCAGAGAAAGTCCGCGGAAAAGGGTTCCAGCCGGCGCAGTGGCGATCGCCGAGAATCAGACGGGCGTCTACCCTGCTGCAACGCCGGGAGGATGGCACCTCATCGGAACGACGGCCGAGGTCATGTTCGACGCCATGCGGGAAAAGCCGGCCCTGTTAAGTGTCGGTGACAGAGTTCGTTTCGAGATAGTCACTTGATCACAGTGCAACGCGCGCCCGCGTACGCGACAATCCAGGACCTCGGTCGCAGAGGCTTCAGATCGAGCGGTGTTCCCTTTGCCGGCGCGATGGATGCGATTGCAATGGTGACAATAAATCTTCTCATCGGGAACGCGCGCGACTGCGCGGGAATCGAGATCGCCCTGACGGGAGGCGTGTTCACATTCGACGAGCCGGGTACGTTCGCATTTGGCGGCGCTCAGACTGCTGCCTTTCTCGGAACGAGTCAGCTCGAATCATATCGCGCGTACAGGGCGAGAGCCGGCGAAACCCTCGAAGTACAGAACATCACGGAAAGCAGATTTCTCTATATCGCTTTCGGCGGAGGTATCGATACGCAACGTGTGCTGGGAAGCCGCAGCACATACGTCCCTGGCGCGTTTGGAGGTTTGGACGGAAGGCGACTCAAGTCCGGGGACAGTCTGCCAATTGGTTCGGGCGAGCGTCGTCGTGCACATCAAGTCGCGGATGCACTTCCCCATGCTTTACGCCCTCCCGTTGGCAATCCGCAGCTTCGATTCGTTCCTCGCCCGGGCGAGGCGGCAGACGAGATTGCAGGGCGGTACACATTGTCCGCGTCGTCCGACCGCACGGGATATCGTCTCGAAGGTTTAGCGCTTACCACCGGAGGCTCTGCGACGTCGGAGCCAGTGTGCGCAGGAACTATCCAGTTACCGCCCGGTGGCGAACCGATCATATTAATGGCCGACGCGCCCACCGTCGGCGGATATCGGGTAATGGGCGGCGTTATCTCAGGTGATCTCGGAGTGCTGGCTCAAAAATTACCGGGCGATCCGGTCGAGTTGGTGCCAGTGACCCTCGAGCGGGCTCGGCGCGAGCTCGAAAACCTTTCCGAGATCGAAATGCAGATCGAAGAGTGGTGCAAATAAAGGAAGCCAAAAGCCAAAAGCCACGGGCCACAAGGCAACAGCCACAAGCCACAAGAACGCTAGTCCACTCTGACCGGAGAAATCAAAATGTGGAATGACTTCAAGGGTTTCCTGCTGAAGCAGAACGTCGTCGCGCTGGCAATCGCAGTGGTGATCGGCGCGGCGCTCGGTAAAGTTGTAACCGGAGTGGTCGAAGATTTCGTCATGCCAATCATCGGCGCTGTTACTCCGGGCGGCGACTGGCAGAAAGCGACGTGGGATGTGGGCTCGGTGAAGTTCGGGATCGGAAATTTCGTCAGCGTCCTGCTGAACTTCCTGATCGTTTCAGTCGTCGTCTGGAGAATTGCCAAAGTATTCATTCGGCCTGCTCCTGCAGCGGCAGCGCCCGCAACAAAGAACTGCCAATTCTGCAAGATGGCTGTCGACGCCGCCGCGACGCGCTGCGCCTACTGCACCAGCGCGCTCTAGTCGGCGAGAAGTTTCATCAGGCCGGGCCACTCGATGTTGCCGCCGCTCAAAACGGCGACAGTGGTCCCGGCGGGTTTCACAACTCCGGTCATAAGTGCCGCGGCAGTGATCGCGCCACTCGGCTCCACCACAATCTTCAGCCGGTCGAGAAGATGCCGCATCGCAGCGCGGAGCGGCGCGTCATCCACCAGCACGACATCGTCGATGTAGGATTGATGGTGAAGAAACGGCATGCCGCCAATCTCCGTTGCCTGAAGGCCATCAGCGAGACCGCCTGTTGAGCTCAACCGAACTGGCTCGCCTTTCTTGCGCGCGAGAAAAAGTTTCGGTGCGCTAACAGGCTCGACTCCGACAATCCACACATTCGGCAGCATGAGCTTGATCGCGGTCGCGACTCCGGCACTCAGTCCGCCGCCGCCGACCGGGACAAGAACCATTCGCACGTCCGGCATGTCTTGAGCGATCTCGAGACCGACGGTTCCCTGACCGGCGATAATGAGCGGATCGTCATAGGGATGGACCAGAGTTTGTCCGGTTTCCGCGCAAATTTCTCTTGCCTTCTCCGCGCGATCCTGGGTCGTCGTTCCGGCAAGAATAACCGTGGCCCCAAGCCGCTCGGCGCCGGCGCGTTTCGCATCCGTCACGTTGGTCGGCATCACTACCGTGGCCGGAATGCCGAATATCTTCGCGGCCATCGCAACGCCCTGACCGTGATTTCCTGACGAGGGGGCGACAACGCCCTTCGCCCGAACATCAGGTGGCAGCGAGCTCAAATAGTTGTAAGCGCCGCGAAACTTGAATGCCCCGCCCCGCTGGAGTCCTTCCGGCTTGTACCAGATGGGCGAGTTAAGCTGCGCCGAGAGAACGTCGTCATATAGAAGAGGGGTTCTCGTTGCGACTGGGCGGAGGATTTCTGCGGCGCGCTGGATGTCAGCTAGCGTGATAAGAGACTGAGGATTCATTCTCCGTCGAACTTAATAGGAATGCGAATTGGTGGGTGCCGTCTAACAACAACTACTTAACTACCGTTTAACTACGACGCACAGATGAAACTGATGACGGCAGGCAGGCACATGCATCGAAAGCCGAGCCCCGGTCCTCTGGTTCACATTTTTGTAGTTAACCACAACTACAGAAAGGCGGCGGAAATCGGGGGACTCCTGCGAGCCCGAGATACATCAAGCCCTCATCTGTGCATCATTTTACATCTGTGCCATCGTAGTTAAACGGCAGTTTCAGTTGTTCTTCCCCGAGCAACTTGACACAATTCGCGACACCATTACCATCCAATTCATGAGCAAATCCACAAGCGGCCCAGTCTCCGAGTTCCTCCGGCACCAGTACCGGCATTTCAATGCGGCGACCCTCATCGACGCAGCCGACGGCTATTCGGCGCACCTGGGGAATAACGGCAAGATGATGATCACCCTCGCTGGCGCGATGAGCACAGCTGAGCTTGGGATCTCGCTCGCGGAGATGATTCGCCAGGACAAGGTTCAGATCATCACGTGCACCGGGGCGAACCTCGAGGAGGACATCTTCAACCTCGTCGCGCATGACTTTTATGAGCGCGTTCCGCACTATCGCGATCTCACCGCCGACGACGAGCAGGCTCTCCTCGACCGCCACATGAATCGCGTGACTGACACCTGCATTCCCGAAATGGAAGCAATGCGTCGCATCGAAAAAGTGGTGCTCGATGAATGGATGGCTGCGGACAAGAAAGGGGAACGACTCTTCCCGCACGAGTTCATGTACAGAATCCTCAAGAACGGCCAGCTCGACGGCAGCTACCAGATCGATCCGAAGAATTCGTGGATGATCGCAGCAGCCGAAAAGAATCTCCCGATGATCGTTCCCGGGTGGGAAGATTCAACGCTCGGCAACATGTACGCCGGTCACTGCATTGCGGGCGACGTGAAGAACGTGCACACGGTGCGGACCGGTATCGAGTACATGATGGAGCTGGCCGAGTGGTACACGAATAACGCGAAGGATGACAGTACTATTGGATTCTTTCAGATTGGCGGCGGCATCGCCGGAGATTTTCCAATCTGTGTAGTGCCGATGCTTCATCAGGATCTGCAGCGCGACAACGTCCCCGTGTGGGGCTACTTCTGTCAGATCTCCGATTCAACCACGAGCTATGGATCGTATTCGGGCGCTGTCCCGAATGAGAAGATCACGTGGGGGAAGCTCGCGGTGGATACGCCCAAGTTCATCGTGGAAAGCGACGCGAGCATCGTCGCTCCCCTCATATTCGCTTTAGTGCTGGGCTGGTAGTCTCGTACTTATCGCGGGAACCGCAGGGCCCTGAAGCTCGGCAAGCACGAGATCGCCCACGTGCTTGTAGTCGCTGTCGTAATGATGCCCGCCGGGAAGCTGAACGGTTTTTGTAATCAACCCTGGCGGGGCCTCGCGGCAGCCCGAGTGTTCCTCGTCGCTCCCATAAATGCAAAGCATCTTCATGCCCTTGAGCAGCGCGAGAACTGGCAGGGTGAGCTTATCTGACGATCGCTTCACCGCGAACATTATGTCGGCGAAGTGAAACTCAAATCCCGCGCGCGTTGCGAGGCCGAGGAAAGCAAGAAGCACTGTCTTCTCGCGTAAATCGGCGGGCATCCCGGCGACACCAAACGGCATGAGATCGGCGCCGCGAGAATATCCGACGATAGCAAGTCGCGGACGATTCCACGCGGTCATGTAATGACGCGCGATACGAGTGAGATCAAAAGCGATCTCAGCCGGCTCCTTTTTCCTGCCGAGGTAGGGCCTCGTGTTCAGGCCCACAACATCGATGCCGTGGGACTGAAGCTCTGCAGTCACTTTCTTGTCGATCGAGGCCCACCCGCCATCGCCCGTCAGGAAAATGGCGAGGATTCCAGATGTATCGGCCGCGGCGCGCATTTCGGTAAGAGGAAGCCTCGATAGATCATCGGCGGTACTCTTCGACTGACTCTGCGCCGCGACCGGCATTAAACAAAATATGAGAGCCGCCAACACGAGACCGTTTGCAATTTTCCTCATCACCTTGTCACAACGCCCTTGAGTCCGCCGGCGATGAGCGCAGCGGTGTTGCTGAGAATTCTTGGAAGCGCGAGACCCGCCGGAGACGCGAAGTACCGCGGCTCCCAGATGGGATCGAACTTCTGCTTGTATTGGCGGAGGCCGCGGAAATTATAGAAATGCTCACCATGCCGGTACAGCAGAGCGCCCGCGCGGTTCCATAGCGGTGCAAGCGTTCGGTTCTGCAAGCCGGAGAGCGGGGCCATTCCGAGATTGAATCGGGAGTACCCGTTCTCTTTTCCCCAGTTGAATAATTCGATGAACAAATACTCCATCGTCGATGCCGGGGCGCCTGTTCCGTGGCGCATCAAGTCAACCGAGAGCTCACGTTTGTCACCGCTCACCCAGACATTGGAAAAAGCGACGATCTTCCCCTCGCGCCGCACGATCCCGAGCGGAAAATTCGACAGGTATGCCGGGTCGAACCGGCCGAGCGAAAAGGCTTTTTCGCGTGCCGATTTCCCACCGAGCCACTCGTCGGACACCTGCTTCAACTCGTCCACGACCCCATCTACGCTGTGAGCGGGAAGCATCTCGAACGTCGCACCGCGCCGTCTTACATCGTTCAACGTCCGACGCAGCGTTCTTCGCGATGGGCCCTCGAGGGACCATTCATCGAGGTCGATGACGGCTTCCTCACCGATTTTCAGAAGCGTAAGGCCGAGGTCGATATACAAGGGAAGAAATCTCGTTCCGACTTCATAGAATACGGTCCATCCGCCGTGTCGGTCCGCCTCCTCGCGAAACCGCCAGGCGAGCTCTTCTCCTTCCGACTGGTCTCCGACCGGGTCCCCAAGGGCAACCCAGCTTCGTCCTTCAACACCGTACATGAGGAAGGCGCGATTTTCCTTTCCGAAGATCACCGCCTTGTCACACAACAACACCAGGTTTCCAATCGTTCCGCGCGACTCCTGAAGAATTTCGCGAGCGTGTTCGATCTCTCCTTCGGTCGGCAACGCCGGTTCGGGGCGTGCGTGTCGCATCAGACGCATCAGTGCGAAGATGAGCAGCGCACCTACTGAAAACAGCGAAGCGCGAAGGAATCGAGGGGCGTCGGCGTGCGGCCGGAACTTGAACCAGAGCTCGGTCGTGAGCTCGACGTGCTTATAAGAGAAGAACCCGAGCCACACCGTCACGCAGGTAACGCCGACAATTGCGACCGTCCATGCTGGACCGAGGGGTTCGGTCGTCAATGCGGCACGACGGTAGAAAGCTTTATGCGATGGGAGCAGAAGCAGCAGCACAACAGTGAGCGCGATCGCTTCCTCGTAGTCGAGGCCCTTGAGTAGCGACGCAAAGATTCCGACGAGGAGCAGTCCGACAGTCAGCCTGTATGCAGCGTCGAGCCGTCGCCGAAGTGCCCACGCCAGAACAAGAAGGCCTGCTCCGGCAATGCTTCCTGCAATGTGCGAGATCTCGATCACACCGAGCGGCAACACCTGATGAAGGGCAGTAACTCGGCCGCGAATAGACGGCGTCGCTCCCGAAAACAGCAGTATCACTCCACCGATGAACGTGATTGCGCTAAGAGCCTCGGGGAGAATAGACGGAACCCATCTCGATGCAAATGCGCTGGCAACCGCCGTTGCACTGGTCACCTTCTCGCGCTGCCGGTGAATTTCAGTGATCGCGAGGGCGATAGTCGCGAGCACAAACGGAATGAGATAATAGATCGCGCGAAACGCGACGAGCGCTGCGAGGCCCGGGGCAGCCGATACTTTCGGCGTGAGGAGCACGAGCATCAGCGTCTCGAAGACGCCCGCGCCTCCCGGTACGTGGCTGATCTGGCCCGCCACCTGGGCCATGAGAAAAACACCGAGGAAGGGCAGGAACGTTATGCCGTGGCCGGACGGCAGCAAAACAAAGAGTACGAGTCCCGCGATGGCCCAGTCGATCGCCGCCATAACCAGTTGGGTCACGGCCAGACCGATCGGCGGAAGTGGAAATTCCCATCCCCTCAGCCGCACCGAGCGTCGTTGCAGCGAGCCGACGATATACAGCGCGACGATAACGAGGAGAACAACTCCGACCAGGCTAAAAAGGATCGACGGCACGCCTGTCATGTCGGTTGCCGTTTGCGGCTCGACGACAAAAGCGAGACCGGTCACGAATATCATGCCGAGCGTAAACGTGACGCCTGCAAAACCGACTGCCTGCCCAATTTCGGCCGTAGACAATCCCCAGCCGCTCCAGAATCTGTATCGCACAGACCCAGCAGTCACAACTGGAAACCCGAGAGTGTGACTCAGTCCATAGGAGATGAAAGAGCTGAGCGCCAGCTTGCGAATTGGGAGTGAGCGGCCAGCGTAACGAAGTGCGATCGCGTCGTAGATCGGGAAGATTCCGTATCCAACAGCGGTCAGCCCGAGCGCAGCAAACATTCGCCATGGCGGCGTCGCAAACAGGGCGCGCGTGATATCGTGGTACCTGAAATCCCTTAGCTCACCGTGCAGAAGCCACAGGGATATTCCAACGATGATGAGAACAGCAGTGGCGCCGATCCAGCGAGTTTTTT
>JANYKY010000401.1 GCA_025357975.1 Gemmatimonadaceae bacterium | reverse complement strand
AATGATGCTTCCCGACACCGCGGCACCGCTCGTTTCTTCCGGAACTCCGCTCCCCATTGCCGCGGCGATGGAAGGCATCTCATCCGCGCGCTCCTTGCTCGTGGTCGAGCGTCGGGGGGCAATCGGCGCGCCGAGTCTCATGGGCGGTTTCGAAACGCGTGACCCGAGCGGATCAGAAAAGGGTATTCTCCCAACGTTCGGCTTCACGATTCCACTTCCGCTGTTCAATCGCAATCAGGCAGGAATCGCGACCGCGCGCGCCGATCTTCTCAAAGCACAGGCTGATTTGGCGGTTGCCCAGCTGGAATACTATTCTCAGGTCGCCACAGCCCGCCGCGAGCGCTCCGCAGCTTATGCGCGAGCATCGCGCGATCAGAGTCTCCTGGCAGCTGCGAACCGAGTGGCCCAGATGTCGATCACCGCTTATAAGGCAGGAGCAATGGCATTGCCCAATGTTTTTGAGGCTCAGCGAAATGCTCGCGATATTCTGCGGCAGTACATCGACGATCTTTCGGCAGCGTGGATTGCCGACGCGACACTGAGATTGCTGACGCTAACCACCACACAATGACGACGTATGTCGCTCGATCCGCGTTCTCGCGCCTCATCGCAATCAGTGCCGCGCTGAGTATCGTTGTCTCGTGCAAAAAAGCTGCTCCAGCCGAAGATGCTGCCGCCCCGAGCTCAGTTGGCGTCAAGAGCGTAGTCGTTACATCGGAGCCTTTTACGGAAACCGTCGGCGCACTTGGAACAGTAGCAGCCAGAGCTGGGCACATCGCTTCACTGAGCGCCCCAGCGCCGGCGCGCATTGCGCGAGTACTCGTATCAGAAGGGCAGCGGGTGAGCGCCGGCACGCAGCTTGTAGTGTTCGAGCAGACTCCATTTATCGACGCCGCGCACGTCGCCGAAGCGGCATTGACCGCGGCTCAGCGTTCGTATGATCGTGCAAAGACATTATCCGACGCGGGAATCATTCCGCGGAAGGATCTCGATCAGGCGACCGCGGATCTCGCGAAAGCGCGAAATGACGTGGCGATTGCACGGCGCGCTGCTCAGCTATCGGTGCTCAGATCGCCAATCAATGGCGTGGTCACCCAAATGTCCGCGGTGCTTGGTGCATCCGCAGATGTTAGCCAGCCGCTCGTGCAGATTGCAGATCCGTCGCAGCTCGACATCGTTCTTGCGACGACTCCGGCACTCGCGGGACGAGTGAGGCCCGGCAATAAAGTCCACCTGCGCGCCGGCCAGAACCCAGCCGGCGAGAGCCTCGGCATCGGCACTGTAATGGATGTCGGAGCGAGGGTGGACTCGACCGCTCGAAATGTTTCAATCAGGGCGACCCTGCCGGCTGCCGCACGTCCGCTGCGAATCGGCGAGACCATTTACGGCGACATCGAGGTCGCGACTCGCGCCAACTCAATTTCGATTCCGATCGAGGCGTTGATACCAGACGGGGACCGGTTCAAGGTCTTTGTCGTCGACGCAAAAAATGTTGCCCATGCCCGCCAGGTCACCGTTGGCGCGCGTGACCAGAAGCAGGCGGAGATCCTGAAGGGCATTTCGTCCGGTGAGCGAATAGTGACGTACGGAGCTTACGGGCTGGATGACGGATCGACGGTAGTTCTGGCAAAACAATGAGCGAGGGCCGTTCGCTTTATTCGCTGCTGACCCAGCAGCGCAGGTTCATCTATCTGGCGATTGGCCTCATCAGCGCTGCGGGGATCTGGGCAGCGACCCGGCTGCCTTCAGCGATATATCCTGAGCTCGCGTTCCCACGCATCACCGTCGTGGTCCAGGGATCCGCCCTGGGAGCTCGACAAGTCATTTTCGCAATCACCCGGCCGATTGAAGAAGCGATCAGCATTGTCCCTGGAGTCACTCGCGTTCAGTCGCGATCGATCCGCGGTTCAAGCGAGATCAACGTAACGTTCGCGCCTGACGCCGACATGGCACTGGCCCTTCAACAAACTCAGGCTCGTGTAAACCAGATCAGATCCGACCTTCCCGCAGGTGTCGATGTGGAAGTGGAGAGACTATCACCCGCCCTGTTTCCGGTGCTTTCATACAACCTGGAAGGTGGCAGCGCTACTGAGCTTTATGACATTGGGGCCTATGATGTAAAGCCCTTGATCTCTCGAGTGCCGGGAGTCGGGCGCGTGGATGTGCAGGGAAGTGATGTTCGTGAGATCGAGGTTGTCGCGGATCCTGCCCGGCTCGCCGCGCAAGGCATGACCTACGAGGATTTCGCGACGGCCATCAAGCAGTCCACGAGCGTCTCCGCGGTGGGGCGAGTGCCCCAAAACTATCGTCAGTATCTGATTGTTACTGCACAGGAAGCGAAGTCGGCCGATGACATCGGAAACGTTGTCGTCGGCCACGGTCTTCGGGTCAGTGATCTGGCCACAGTCACTCTCGGTACCGAAGACCACACACTCATTATTGCCGGTGATGGTAAGCCTGCTGCACTCATCAACATCACCCGGCAAACCGGCGGCAACACGGTTGCAATCGCCGACAGCGTAGCGCGGATCGCCGAATCGCTGCGGGTGAGCA
>JANYKY010000352.1 GCA_025357975.1 Gemmatimonadaceae bacterium | reverse complement strand
CGGCCGTATCGTCCGACCGACAGTGCACCTCCGGGCGCGGCACCTCCGCTTATGGCGGACATCATGATCGAATCGAGCCTCCGATTGAGGTCGTTTGTCATGAAGACGTCCCGAGGACGGGCTCTGACGATGGTCGTTTGGCTCCGCGCTGGAAAAACCGCTGGTGTGCCGGAGTTATGTCCACCGCATGCCAATGACAACAAGATTACGAGCAAGATTTTCTTGTTCATCGTTGTCGTGGGCGGAGCGGCAAGTGAAATGCACCGATAGGCACGAAGCATAGGGGTGGGAGCCAACCCGAGTGTTGCAATTGTAGTCGGCTGCCGTGCGCGTTTTTCATGATTCCTTCCCATGGGCGATAGATCTTTTTTGCATTTGACGTGTAAATTTGTTGGTAGACATGCCCCATTCAATTTGCTGAGGAGTAGGTTTTCGATGCGAAAGTCCGGATTTCTTTGCGCCCTTCTCCTCGTTGCTGCTGCCTGTTCCGGGTCCGACGGCACCGCACCGCTCGTCGCCACGAGCCTCGCTGTTTCGACGTCACCGTCCCAAGTATCGGTCAACGGAACGGCTCAGGCCAGCGCTATCGTCAAAGATCAGAATGGGAATCCGTTGACCGGCCAGGCAATTACGTGGACCAGCCTCAATCCGACCATCGCCAGTGTCGACCCGACAACCGGAGTAGTCAAGGGACTTGCTGCCGGAACAGCCACAATTCAAGGGAAGTCCGGAACCATTACTGGAACGGGGACGGTTCTCGTTATTGCACCGCTTACTTCCTGCCTGGCGGGTCCCGTTGTGCTCAATCTGGCTGTCGGTCAGGCGGCGGTGGTGAACGGTGCAACAAGCCAGGGCTGCATCAAGCTTGCGTCGACTGGCGCTGCTTCGCAGTACATCGTCATCGCAGCAAACGCCAATCCAATCAGCGACCAGCTTGCGACCTTCACGTTGAAATCGGACACCGGCGAGGTGATTCCAAGCAGTACTCTACTCGCTAATCCATACCGCATCAGCGCAAGCCTTGCCGCACTCAGCGTGGCGGCAGCAACCGATGTGCTGCAGACATCATTTGAGAGCAAGCTGCGCCTTCAGGAACGTGCGGAGTTAAAAATTCCTGACGCGCAGCGCGCCTACCGTGCGCGTGGGTCGGGACCTTCGCAGATACGTACTTCGCTGGCGGCAGTCGTTCCCGCCGTCGGGGACAAAGGCACTTTCAAGGTGCCGGCTTCGTGTACGAAATTCACGAGCGTAACGGCGACAGCTCAGTACATCTCGAACAAGGCAATTATCTATCTCGACGATGCCTCACCGGCGGGCGGCTTCACTGCAACCGACTACCAGGATATTGCGAACGAATTCGATAACCTGATCTACCCAACCGACGTGTCGTATTTCGGAACGCCGCTCGATCTCGACAACAACGGTCATGTGATCATTCTGTATACGCCCGAAGTGAACAAGCTGACGCCAAAGGGAAATCCGGGATCGTTCGTTGGCGGATTTTTCTTTGTCGGCGATCTGTTCCCTGCGACTGGCACCGGCGCCTGCGCGCAGAGCAACGGGGGCGAAATTTTCTATGTCTTGACGGCCGATCCGACCGGGGCGATCGTGCCTAACGGCGGTGGAACTGGCAATGCTCGCTCAACCTCAAGTGTTCGCCAGGGCACGCGCGGCACGCTCGCGCATGAGTTTCAGCACATGATCAATGCGTCGAATCGCATTGCCAGCCCCATCGAGCAGGATTTCGAAGAAGTCTGGCTCGATGAGGGTCTTGCGCACTTTGCCGAAGACGTGAATGGGCGCGCGCTGCTAGGCCTTTCCGACAACGCCAATGCGCCGTTCGAGACTGTTTCCGCCAATCTCAATAACTACAGCGCTTTCTTCTTCCAGAACTTCGCGCGCTTCGATCGTTATTTGTCAAATCCCGGCCCAAACTCGCCGACGAGCATTCACGCGGATACTTCGCTTGCCGATCGCGGAGCAATCTGGTCGCTCCTCCGGTACTCGGCTGATAACTACGCGCCGGGTGGAGACATCAAGGCCTTCACAAAAGCTCTGGCAGGTGGCCCGAACACCGGCGTCAACAATCTCGTCACTCGCACCGGCGTTCCGTTCGATACGCTGCAAGCTGGTTGGATGATCGCCAACTATGCGGACGATGCGGGCATTCCCGGCTTGCCGGACAAGTACACATATAAGTCGTACAATATGCGAAGTAATTTGTCCGCCAATTTCATTACTTCGAGCAGGCAGTATCCGCTTCAGGTCAATGACATTACGGGTGCGAGCTTATCTGCTTCGGGTGTTCAGGCGCTCTCGGGATCTGGCGACTATTTCCGGTTTAGCCGGGCAGCGGCGGGCGCTGCTCGAACTTTCAGGTTACTGAACGGTGACGGAACGGCCGCAAGCTTCACGGGCGCGGCGTTGTACATACTTCGAACGCAGTAACGAATCGCTCCGCAGCAGTAAGGACCGCTCCGCAAGAGAAAAGGAAATAAAAAAAGGCCGGCATATCGCCGGCCTTTTTTATTTCGAGCGAGCGATTACTTGTGCTTGATCTTCGTGATTTTGCCATCTGCGTCCATCGTGCCAACGGGCCCGAACGCGCTATCTCGGCCGATGATGCTACCGCCCGGAGGATTTGCCGTCGCAGGGTCATTGACCTTGCGTGTCTCGCCGGTGGTCCTGCTCCTGGACGCCGGACTGTTCATGGCTGCATTGCCAGCCGCGGCAGCGAGACTGTCGTTAGTGCGGGCAATTGCTGCACGCGCATCCTCCAATGCGGCCACGCTATCGTGCGCAGCCATACCATCGTGTGCAGCTATGCTATCGTGCGCAGCTACGCTGTCGGCTTTGGCTTTCGCAGTATCGGGCGAACAGGCCGAGACTCCTGCGATGACGCAGATTGCGCCAACGGCTGCTCTGAGTGTGATCATTGTTTCTGCTGCAGACGCGTGATATGCCCGTCTCGCGTGATCATCGCCGCGGGCTTTGCAACCGACTCCCAAGCCGGTGACATCTCGCCGAGAATCGCAGCTCCTCTCGTTGCCATGAAGTTGGTTCCTGGAATATTGTACGGGTCTGCGGCGGCTGGATTCACACTGTACCCCAAGTCACCAAGAGACTGAATGCTCATGGTGCTATACGGATTGAGACCGCTGTTGATGAAACCGGTCATCAGCTCGTTGCCAAAGGTGGTCTCGCGCCAGTGACCGTCCGCGGTTCCCGCTCCGCCAGAATTCTCGACCGGAACGCTGGTCGGACAAATAGTCGAACCGCCCAAGCCGATGCATGCGTTGATTCCAAGAGTGCCCGTGAACCTCGAATCGACAGTCCCGGCCCCCGCAAGAACGCCTTTGGAGCTCCACAGAGTTCCGATGCCGACTACATGCAGCATCTCGTGCTGGATCACGTCCTTGAGACTCCCCCGGCTGATAAGGGTTTGGATATCGTCCGAATCGAACTGCATGGTGCCGATGACCGTTAGCTTGTCAGACGTACTGCCTGGCGCGGACCTGATAAAGCATGGACCCGAGAAGGCGAGGACCTTGCCGACGCCATCGATTGGAGCAACCGACGCGTAGATGATGACATCGTCAATGAGCGTTCCCGCCGGAAGTGAGACCCCGGTTACACCGCAGCCTTTGTCGAGATCGACAGCAGTCGTTCCAACGTTAACATCGGCGAGGTCTCCGATAACGCTGCCGCTGATCCGCGCGGCTGCAGCCGTGAATCCTGCCGCAGCAGCGTCGGGCATCGGCGGCCCAAAAAACCGAAGGTCGATGTTGTAGCTCGACGTTACAGTGGCGGTCAGCAAAGCGGTAAGTCCCTTGGCTGTCGCTCTCAAAGACTGTGGCCCGACGCTCTTTCCCAGCTTCCATTGGGGGGCTGTGGCGTTCCCCGAGGCATCCGTCACTAGCGGGAGCCCGAAGACTGTTCCATCCCCGTCAACTATCGAGAAGATCACAGTGTCACCCGGTATGCCGTTTCCGAACTGATCCTTTACGGTAGCTACCGCCGCTACGGCAGGTGCCATCCCCGCAAATCCCGATTGATTGGCGCCAGCCGTAAAAACAATCGAGGTCGCAACAGGAGGCGGTTTGGGCGGGGCAATTGGTTCAGTGCCGCCACCACAAGCAGCCGTAAGCGCAACAGCAACGACGAGGCTAATGAAGCCGCGAAAGGGAATAGAAATTTGCACGCTCAGGGGGCTGGAGTAAACGGTTGTCTCGACCAGTTCAGTATAGGATATACCCGCGAATTAGGCCAACGCCTCGTCAGCCTTCTCGCAGCGCGCTCATCGGAGTTTCACGGAAGACGTCACGGCCTGCAAGCAGCCCTATGGTAATGGTTAGACCAAGCATGGCGCCAGCAATCGCCACCGCCGGTCCGAACGCCGGCGAGAACGATCCGTCAAATACATAATGAGTGACCGCCCATCCTCCTCCGATGGCCAGCACAAGCCCAGTCAAACTTCCCAGCAACCCAAGCAACGCATACTCGGCCAGTAATATCTTCATGATCTGGCCACGCGTCGCCCCAAGTGTCTTGAGAAGAACTCCCTCTCGAATCCGATCCCGGCGCGTCGCGGCGACTGCGCTGAACAAGACTGGAATACCCATGGCGAGGCTGAATAACGCCATGAAACGAATCGCCGTGGACACTTTCTTCAGGATTTTCGCAACGGTCTGCTTGACGAGCGAGAGATCGAGACTCGAGACGTTCGGAAATCGCTTTACGATGTCTCGCTGAAGTCCCGCAACCTTCGCGGCACCCGTTACATCGGCTAGCAGCACGAATTGCTTGGGCGCGTCCCTGAGACTCGCGGGGGAGAAAACAGCAAAGAAATTAGGCTCGAACCGTGCCCAGGTCACTTCGCGAAAGCTCGTAACTCGTGACGGGATCTGAATGCCCTGCACGTCCCATGTGATCACGTCGCCAAGCTTGATGCGGAGCTCGTCCGCAACATCCTTGTCGAAGGAAACTTCGCCCGTGTCCCCCTTTGCGGTGCTCGCGTTGAACCATTTACCCGCAACGATTTTTTCGCTCGAGGTGAGCTTGTCGCGATAGGTCGACCTGTATTCGCGACGAAGTGCCCATCCCGGGCGCCCAGCCGGCGGCCGGCCCGGTTGCCCACTGCCACCCTTGCGCTGCTCAGCTCTCCTTTCAACGCGAGACAAAGGCTTGAGCCCTCGTTTCGCGCGATCCACCGAGTCAGCGATCTCTCTGGCGCGCGCATCACCGATGATTTGCTCGACAGTGCGATTGTTGATCGAAGCGATCCGCATCGTAACTACAGGCGCGGTCTGGAGGACCTTGCCTTGTGCACGCACCAGCGAATCGACCGGCAGAAACTGGTCTTCCTGAACGTCGAAGAAAACGAGATTCGCGTTGGATTGATCAACCTTGATGTTGAATTGCTTGAGCAGGTTGGACTGCACGAGGACGAGAGTCGTGATCAGGAAAGCGCCAAACCCGAGCGAGAGAATTACCGAGCGAGTCTGGTTTGCGGGCCGATATAGATTGGCCACTCCCTGCCGCACGACGTACGGCCAGCGCTCTCGCATTGCTTTACGCGCGATCCATGACAGTGCGATCGCGCTGAGCGTGAGGATGCCGATAACCGCGAACGTTGCGCCACTGATACCAAGCCCTTGCCGTACGGTGCTCGCCCGAAGCACGGCAATCCCGACAACGCTCGTCGCCAGCGCGACATCGACCCCGACGCGCGGAATGTCGTTCCATCGCATCCGAAGGATCTCCGAGTCTGCGTCGCGCCTCAATGTCTGGAGCGGCGAAACGTTTCGAAGTGCAAGCAGTGGCCGCAGCGAAAAAATGAGCGCGATCCAGCCGCCGATAGCGATTCCAGTAAGAATGGCGACCGGCTCGAGCGTGACGGAGACATCGACCGGCAGGAAATCGCCGAAGACCGATGGCAAACCAAACTGCACGGCGACACCGAGAGCCGCGCCGGCGATTGCTCCCAGCAATCCCATTGCCGCGGCCTGCGCGACATACATCGCCAGCACCTGTCCACTCGATGCGCCGAGGCAGCGGAGGATTGCGACTGTGTCGATTTTCCGTGAGACGAACGCGCGTACGCCGCTGGCGACTCCGACACCTCCAAGCAACAACGCCACCAGGCCGACTATTCCAATGAACTGGCTGAGCTGTTGGATCGCTTCGGCCGTATTCTGCTCGCTCTGAGTCACAGTTTTCGCACGCAACTGCATCTTTTCAAGCCGAGTGCGCAACGGGTCTATGATCTTGTCCGGATTGGCTCGTGCAGGAAGTTTCGCGAGCACTCCGTAATCAGCAGTGCTGCCAAACACCAGCAACTGCGTTTCCGGGAGAAATCGTTCGGGAATAAAGACTTGCGGCGCGATAATCTCTGCGGCGCCAGCGCTGCCTGGAACATTCTGGAGCGTAGCCGCAATCGTGAACTTCGCGAGACCAAGCGTAATCGTGTCGCCGAGGTGGGCGTTGAGCGCGATGAGCAGTGACGGATCGACGAGAGCAACCGACTCCTTCCTGAGCGATGCCCACATGCCGGCCGGGGCCGTTGTGATCACGCCGTAAAACGGATAGTTGTCACTAACAGCCCTCACCTGTACCAGCCGAGTCCCACCGCTCCTCGGCACCAGGGCCATGGATGGGAACGTCACCACTCTCGCGTACGACAAACCGTTTTTCTGCGCCAGCGTGTCGAGGAATGCTTTCTGTTGCACTGTATACGGTCGCCCCGATGCGAACGAGATATCTCCGCCGAGCAGTGCGCGTGATTGCTCGCGGACAGAACGGGTGACGTTGTCGGCAAACGAGTCGATTGCGACGAGTGCAGCGACACCGAGGGAGATGGCCGACATATATAGAAGGAGCCGCCGGCGGGCACTGCGGCTCTCCCGCCATGTCAGTCCCGCCAGTTGTTTGAACGATGCGCGATTGTTGTACGACATCGGAGCGGGACCGGTCACGCAACTTCTCCGGTATCGTCAACGACGTTGCCGTCAGCCAGACGAATTGTGCGGGACGCGCGCTGGGCGAGGACTGAGTCGTGAGTGACGAGCACGATCGTCGATCCCGACTCGTGGTTGAGTGACTCCAGAAGCTCGAATACCCGGGCGCCGGTTGCGGCATCGAGGTTCCCGGTCGGCTCATCTGCGAAGAGGATGCGCGGGTTGTTGGCGAACGCACGCGCGATGGCGACTCGCTGTTGCTCACCGCCCGAAAGCTGCATGGGGAAGTGATGACCCCGTGCCTTGAGGCCGACGCGGTTGAGGAGATCATCCGCCCGTGCAGCGGCGCCGTCGATGCCCTGGAGCTCGAGCGGCACTTGAATGTTCTCCCGGGCCGTGAGCGTTGGGATGAGCTGAAAACTCTGGAAAACGAATCCGACTTTTTCGCCGCGCAATCTCGCGCGCTGATTCTCCGTCATCTTCGTCAGGTCATTCCCGTCGAGGATCACCTGACCTCGGCTCGGTGTATCGAGACCGGCCAGCAAACCGAGAAGCGTTGTCTTGCCGCTGCCGGAGGGTCCGACGATTGCTACGAACGCACCCTGAGGGATAGTGAACGACACATTCCGTAGCACGGCAATCTGTTGATCACCGCTTTTGTATTCACGTGTAACTTCTTTTGCAATGAGCATGAAAACTCTAATGATTGGTTTGCTGGGGGCTTTGGCATGCACATCGTCGCACACATCGCCGCCAGAGGTGGACAAGGTGCCGAGTGAGGCGCGCGATCCACGTGTTGCCGATGCACCGAAAGGCACGAAAGCCCAAACCGATGCCTACGGCAATGCCGGTAACCCGGATTCGTCCCGGGCTAAAGTTACTGTGCTGTTCTTTGGAACGAGCCTCACGGCCGGGCTGGGCCTTCCCGATGTGCAGCACGCATTTCCGAATCTTGTTGCGCAGAAGGCTGCGTCGAGCGGGACACCGATTGTTGCGATCAACGCGGGACTGTCGGGCGAGACGTCTGCAGGAGCAGTGCGAAGAATCGAGTGGACGCTGAAGCGGCCTGTGGACATAGTCGTGCTGGAGACCGGCGGAAACGATGCGCTCCGGGCGCTCGACCCTGACACGTTGAAGGACAATCTGGAGCAAATAGTTGCGAAAATCCGCGCAGCTCAGCCGCGGACGCGTGTTCTTATCGTCGAGATGCAGGCGCCGCCCAATCTCGGGAGGGGCTATACCGACAAATTTCGGGGCGCGTACGCGGAAGTGGCCCAGCGCGACAAGCTGACGCTGGTGCCGTTTCTTCTGAACAAAGTTGCGGGGATTCCATCCCTGAATCAGGCAGACGGCGTGCATCCGAATGAGAAGGGCGAAGCTATAGTAGCGGATAACATCTGGCGTTCGCTGAAGCCCGCGGTCCAAGAGATTTACGCGAGGGCATCAGGGCACTAACCCATCAGGGACAATTGCCACCGCCTATTCACGGATCAACAGCGCGGAACTGCCATCAGAGACAACTACAAATGCCTGGTGGATGAGGGGCGACAAAAATTCTTGTTGTCGTTTCCCTTAGCCCGTCTGCCCTTTTTTTGTGTTTAATCCGTTCCCTGGGTCATTATGGTTGTTGCTTTGCCCTTGATGGCAGTTCCACGTTGTTGATCCGTGTATAGGCAGTTGTAGTTGCCCCTGATGGCCGTTCGCGGTTTACGCGCGCATCTCGGACAGTTAGCTTGCAGGGCTTGCGTCAGGTCGCAGGTGGCAGCAAGACACACGCCGCGTCCGGCATTCTCCCGGTAGAGGATGAAATGCGGCGCTATTTATTGGATGACCCATGGCATTTCCGGCAACACAGATCCGCAGAGGCATGGTGCTGGTATTCGAGGGCGACCCTTGTCGCGTGATCGAGTTCCGTCATCACACTCCCGGCAATCTTCGCGCGATGGTGCAGGCGAAGCTCAAGAACCTTCGATCAGGCTCGAGCTTCGAGCATCGGTTCCGGGCGGCTGATACCATCGAGAAGGCATCGATGGAGACTCATGATCTCGAGTTTCTGTATCAGGGCGGCGAGACGTACCATTTCATGAACACGGAAAACTACGATCAGCTCGAGATGGACGAGGAAATGCTTGGGGACAACGCCCAGTGGATGCAGCCGGGCATGAAAATCCAGGCGGAGTATTACAACGGTCGTCCGATCGGCATTCAACTTCCGAATTCGATGACGCTTGAAGTTGTCGAGACATCGGCGGTCATGAAAACGGCGACAAAGAACGCGTCGTCGAAGCCGGCTAAGCTCGACAACGGTGTGACCATCAACGTTCCTGAATTCATCAAGACCGGTGAGAAGGTTCGAGTAAATCCGGGCACCGGTGAATACATGGACCGCGCGAAGGATTGATCGAGCGGGTACAAGTTGATTCACATAGTTGTTGCAGTTAAGATGCAGGGCACATGGTGGCTGTAGCTCAATCGGTTAGAGCACCGGTCTGTGGCACCGGGGGTTGCGGGTTCAATTCCCGTCAGCCACCCTCACGTGAGTCAAATGCTGGTAGGTAGCAACGGGTTGTAGGTCCGTAGCTCAATTGGTAGAGCACCGGTCTCCAAAACCGGCGGTTGTAGGTTCAAGTCCTACCGGGCCTGTATGAACGGCCGTTGAGAAATCGTCCGGTTTGTACGCCCCGGGTAGTCCAGCGGCGATTAAGCAGAAATAAAAAGCGCGCGCCCTGTTGAGAAGTTATTTCAACAGTTGGGCGCGCTTTTCTGTTTCTTGCCGGCGCGGTTGCGGATTGCGATGACTGCACTGTAAGCCCCGTTTCAGACCGACATCACTTATCGAATGTCTGACGGTGGCAACCAGAAACTGCTGAATTCGCAGGCTTAGCGATACACCCCCGCACCCCCCGCCCCGTTCAAGTATCCTTTTGGGCAGGGTGGTAATCCTGATTCCGCAGGGGTGTTCGTGAATCACGCTTGACTTATCAACAAGGAAGGGCAGGAGTGTCACTTACGAAAATCCCAAAAAATTTGCTCGCCCGTCCCCTCCCACCTAACGAGTGCCACCGATGGCAACAGTTCGATCCTTCTTTCCTGCACTCCTTGGAATTCTCTGCGCTGCTACGCTGAACGCGCAAGCGCCGGCCGGCACAATAACCGGCCACGTAGTCGATAACGCCACACACGCTCCGCTTGCGGGTGTCAGCGTTTTCATTGAAGGCACCCGGCTCGGTGCTGTTACCGGAAGCGATGGAAGTTTCCGGATTAGTGGCGTTCCTGCCGGCACCGAGGCTGTTCGCGCGCGACAAATCGGCTACACGCCTCAGGTTCGGAATATTTCTGTCGGGAGTGGAGCAGCTGCCACCGCTGACTTCTCATTGGTTTCCAGCCCGTCGCAGCTAGGCGAAGTCGTTGTCGTCGGCTATTCCTCGCTGAGGAAAGCGGACATCACTGGCGCTGTCGCGACGGTCGACGTGAAGGATCTCGAATCGCGCCGGGTGGCGGATGTCGCCCAGGTGCTGCAGGGTCAGGTCGCAGGCGTGCAGATCACGTCGAGCACCGGCGCTCCAGGCGAGGACATCAGCATCAGGATCCGCGGCGAAGGAACGATCGGGAACAACAGCCCGCTCTTCGTCGTCGATGGGGTCCCCACTCGCGACATCTCTTTCCTGAATCCCGCGGACATGGCATCGCTGACGGTTCTGAAAGATGCCGCGGCTGCCTCGATCTACGGCTCGAGGGCTTCCGCCGGAGTCATTGTCATAACGACGAAGACCGGCCAGACGGGCAAGCCTGTCTCGACGATCAACTACTATAGTGGTATCCAGCGGGTCGGGCACCTTCCGACACTGCTGAATTCGACTCAATACATGGACAAGATGGTCGAGGCCTGGGCGAACTCCGGCTACCCCGGCGTCAACCCGTACACGGTCGCTAAGGCGCGCACGGACCTGGCCAAC
>JANYKY010000270.1 GCA_025357975.1 Gemmatimonadaceae bacterium | reverse complement strand
ACGTCGCCGACGGTTCCGCGATCTCCGATTTCCAGCGACATGGACTTGATGCCGAGGCATTCGGCGTAGGAGGCAAAGAAAAGGAAGCGGCGACCTTCAGGTGACGCATGTGAATCTTAACGATGGCACAATCGAGGGTCTCAGGCATCGATCGCTGCCCGTCTTTGGGGTGCAATACCATCCTGAGGCGGCACCAGGTCCCCACGATGCGGTGCCTCATTTCGATCAATTCATCGAAGCTATCAAAGCCCGCCGGTAGTGCCTCGGGCACCTCTCAGGCTCCCTCCAACGAGCTTGACACCATTTCAGTAACGTCATATTTTCTAACGAGTTACGTTGCATCTGGGTGCGTCAATACTGAGGCAGATTCAATGACGAAAGCGGACCTGGTCGAAAGAGTCACGGCCCAGATTTCACGTACGGCAGGGCCGATGATCTCGAAGAAAGACTGCGCCCGCGTGGTTGACGCGTTCCTCGAAGCAGTAAAAGAGTCGCTGCAGCATCAGGAGAACATCGAAGTTCGCGGATTCGGCACGTTCAAGATTCGCAGTCGCAAGACGAGAATGGCCCGAAACCCCCGCACCGGGTCGCCCGTCGAGGTGTCCGCCCGACCGGTACCGGTTTTCAAGCCCTCTAAGGAGCTGCGAGCCTTGGTTGCCGGTGTGGAAGTCTCCGATCTTCACGACACCGAGTTTTCAGAGGCTGAGTAGCTGCAGGCGGTCCGGATGACGGTCACTGTCCTTTTCTTTGCCTCCTACGCCGAATGCCTCGGCATCAAGTCCATGTCGCTGGAAATCGGAGATCGCGGAACCGTCGGCGACGTTGTCCGCGCAGTTTCCGGTCTGTCGGGAGCATCAGCTCTCCCGCCGTCGCCCCTGATCGCGGTAAATCGCTCATACGCGCGGGCCACCGACGTTCTTTCGAATGGCGACGAGATTGCGTTCATTCCTCCGGTGGCCGGAGGTTGATCCGGTCCGCGCTAGTGAGCAGGCCAATCGATATTCAGGAGCTGGTGGCCGAAGTTATTGATCACAGCAACGGAGCAACGTCGGTGTTTGTCGGTACAGTGCGATCGACTAACGAGGGCAAGGAGGTGCTCATGATCGAGTACAGCGCCTATGAAGCGATGGCGGCAAAGGAGATCGAGCAAATTGTTGACGAGGCCGCGGATAAGTACCATGTGCGGCACATCGCCCTCGAGCACCGGCTCGGCGAACTTGCCATCGGTGAAGCGTCTATTGCGATCGTAACCGCGCACGAACGCCGCGCTCCCGCGATCGACGCGATGCGATATGTCATCGAGGAGGTCAAGCGACGGGCGCCTATCTGGAAACTCGAGCACTACGCTGATGGCAGCCGAAACTGGGTCAACGCGGGTACGGGGCAAGCCAAATGACCGTGCGTGCGATCGATCAGTTTGGCAGGACCATCGAGTATCTCCGTATCTCGGTAACTGACAAATGCAACTTTCGCTGCCTCTACTGCATGCCGGCGGAAGGGCTTCAGTGGCTTCCGAGGTCCGACCTGCTTTCATATGAAGAAATCACCGGGATCGTCGCGCGCCTTGCGGGCCTTGGGCTCCGGCGGCTGCGTATCACGGGCGGCGAGCCGACCATCCGCCCGCAGCTACATAAACTGATCGCAATGCTGCGGCAGATCCCTCGGATCGAAGACATCGCTCTATCTACAAACGGTGTGAGCCTTCCGTCGCTTGCAAATGATCTCGCCGCGGCCGGCCTGGATCGCGTCAACATCAGCGCTGACTCGCTACAGCCAGAGAGACTTGCGCGCATTTCGCGAAGAAAGCTCGACTTTGACCCAATCGTCTCAGCTCTCGCCGCAGAGCGAGCAGGCCTGGATCCTGTAAAGATCAACGTGGTTGTAATGCGGGGAATCAACGATGACGAAATCGTCGACTTTGCGCGGCTCACCTTCGATCATGCATGGCACATTCGCTTCATCGAGCTGATGCCCGTTGGCGGAATGAGGGACGTCACGTGGGAGCACGTAGTGCCATCTGATGAGGTGATCGAGCGCGCGAGCATGCTCGGCGCTTTATCCCCCTGCGATGCGCCAGTCCAGGGGAACGGACCAGCAGCGTACTACCGCTTCGCGGGCGCAGAGGGAACCATCGGCGTCATAACTCCGATGAGCCACACCTACTGCGCGACATGCAACCGCGTGCGACTCACTGCTGACGGCCGGCTTCGAACGTGCCTCTTCGGCGATCACGAAGTGAATCTTCGCGATGCCTATCGCGGCGGCGAAGATCTCGAACCCATTTTTCGCCAGGCGTTGGCGGCGAAGCCGCTCGAGCACGAGCTTCTTCAAATGAAAATTGGTGGATTGCGCGCGTTGTCGCAGGTTGGAGGGTAGCCGCCGCGCACCATGCGAAATAGCTTTCGCGAGTAACGCTTCCACTATCAAAAGCAGAGCATAATGGTCAACAAGATTACGGTCGTCGGCGCGGGAAACGTCGGCGCGACGACCGCGCAACGCGTCGCAGAGAAAGAGCTCGCAAAGCACGTCGTCCTCGTGGACATCATGGAGGGTGTGCCTCAGGGAAAGGGGCTCGATCAGTGGGAGTCAGCGCCGATCGAAGGCTTCGATTCTCGCATTATGGGCACCAACGGTTATGACGAAAGCGCGAATTCCGATATCGTCGTCGTCACTGCCGGAATTGCGCGGAAGCCCGGCATGTCACGGGATGATCTTCTCAACACCAATGCCGGGATCGTCAAACAGGTTTCGGAGAGCATCAAAGCGACCTCTCCCAACGCGATCCTGATCATGGTGTCGAACCCGCTCGACGTCATGTCGTATGTTGCAAAAGAGGTCACTGGATTTCCGCGCGAGCGCGTGCTCGGGATGGCCGGCGTTCTCGATACGGCCCGGTATCGCTCGTTTATCGCGGAAGCACTCGACGTTTCGGTTCGCGACATCCAGGCGATGGTCCTTGGCGGACACGGCGACACGATGGTTCCGCTAATCTCGTACACGAGTGTGAGCGGGATTCCCGTTACGCAGCTGATGTCGAAGGAGCGCCTCGATGCGATTGTCGAGCGGACACGCGGCGGCGGGGCGGAGATCGTCAAGTATCTCAAAACGGGCTCGGCTTATTACGCACCTTCGTCCGCCGCGGTTCAGATGTGCGAGGCGATAGTTCGTGACCAGAAGCGTATTCTGCCATGCGCCGCCTGGCTCGAAGGTGAATATGGAATGTCCGGATTGTTCCTCGGCGTCCCGTGCAAACTCGGTCGCGCGGGATTGGAAGGGATTCTCGAGGTCACGCTCACGGACGAGGAACGTCAGGCTCTGGAGAAGAGCGCCGAAGCTGTACGCGAGCCGATGAGCGCGGTGAAGCTCTAACCCGAGATGAACGGGGCATTACGCTTTTATCAGGCGGCGATAGGAAAGAAAATTGTAATGGGTGTCACTGGCCTGATCGG
>JANYKY010000128.1 GCA_025357975.1 Gemmatimonadaceae bacterium | reverse complement strand
TGCGTCTAAATAGCCATAGTTCCCAAATCACTGTTACGACTTGATTTCCGAGTCTGCCTTCGAGGGGAAGAATGCGCCTGTCCGGTCTGCTCAAGTTCTCAACGTTCATTGTTTGCTGCATATCCGCATCGCGGGCCGCCTATGGCCAGCAAGCCGCCCGCTCCCAAACCGATCCGCGACCTGTCGCTCACGCGGCAAAGCGCACCGGCAACGTCGTCATTGACGGCAAGCTCGATGATGCTGCATGGACAGCGGCGACGCCAATCGGCGAGTTGGTCCAGTCGGTACCGAGTGAGGGAAAAGCGCCGACTGAGAAAACCGAGATTCGGATTCTGTATGATGAGACGGCGATTTACATCGGCGCGAGGATGTATGACTCACAGGGCTCCAGAGGTGTTCATGCCGTCCTCGCCAGACGCGACGCGCTTCTCAACGGCGGAAACTCGCTTACGTCGGACAAGATTGCTTTTGTCTTCGACCCATTTCACGATAAGAACAGCCGAGACTGGTTCGAGCTCAACCCCGTTGGAGTGAAGGGAGACTATAAAGACGGCGACAGTTCCTACGATCCGGTGTGGGAGGGAGCAAGCCATATCGACTCGCTTGGGTGGACGGCCGAGTTCCGTATTCCGTTTTCGCAGCTACGGTTTCCGCGGACTCCTCAGCAGCTGTGGGGAATGCAGGTGTGGCGTACGACAGACCGGCTCAATGAGCAGGACATGTGGGCTTTCTGGCGCAGCAATGAATTCGGCGGCCCCGCCTATTTTGGCACGCTCGATGGGATGACGGTGGGGGCACAGCCGCGTCAGGTCGAGATCGTTCCGTACGCAACATCGCGCGCGACATTAGCGCGCGTGTCCTCTCTTGACCCGTATCACTCGGACCGCCAGGGCCAGTATCGCGTCGGTGGTGACGTAAAGGTCAACGTGACTTCAAATCTTACGCTGGACGCCACCGTCAATCCGGATTTTGGACAGGTGGAAGTCGATCCGGCGTCGGTGAACTTGTCGGTATTCGAGACGACGTTTTCTGAGAAGCGTCCCTTTTTCGTGTCGAACTCGCAGTATTTCTCCACTGGTGGGTTCAACTGTTATTTCTGCTCCAACGTCTCGAGCCTGAACTTCATATACACGCGGCGCATAGGACGTTCGCCGCAGCTCTCCGGACTTCTGGGCTCGCGCGCGCAATTCATGGATGCAAGTGACGCGACGAGCATTCTCGGAGCGGGCAAACTCACCGGGCGGACTTCGTCGGGGCTGACGGTGGGACTGCTTGACGCTGTTACGAATCGCGAGACCGCACGTTATCGGCTCGAGGGAGATCCAACCGATCACACGCAGGAAGTCGAGCCACTTGCCAACTATTTCATCGGTCGCGTCCGGAAGGATTTCAATGGCGGCGCAACTCGGATTGGAACGATCGGTACGCTCGTGAATCGAAGCCTGACGAACCCTGACGAAGTGCAGCGCTTGCGAGCGCGCGCCGGCGCTCTCGGTTTCGATCTGGACCATCACTGGAGTGACCGAGCCTATTCGTTCAACGTGCAGACTGCGCTGACTAATATCGGCGGGGACACAGCTGCGATCCGGCGAGCGCAGCAGTCGAGCGCCCGGTACTACAATCGTATCGGCCGGAGTGAGACGAGTGACGGTTTGTTCTCGACGAACTTCGATCGTACTCGCACCACTCTCAGCGGTTATGGATTTTACGCGCGCATTGCCAAGGAGACTGGCAACTGGCTCTGGGAAGGCACCGAAAACTGGAGAAGCCCGGGGTTCGAAGCGAATGACATGGGCGTTCTGAGCAGGTCAGATTACAAGTGGCAGGTGGCGAATGTTGTCCGGCAGTGGACGACTCCTGCCAGCTTCTATCGAAACCTCTGGCTCAATGCGGGTGCACAGGATCAGGTGAACTACGAAGGCGACCGCACAGATATCGACTACCACGCCTTTGCTCAGGCAACGCTGAGAAATTACTGGAACGTCGATGTTCTCAATATCTATCACCCAAGCTATTGGGATGAGCGGCTGACGCGGGGAGGCCCGACGGTTCTGCACTACGGGTACAATCTGATCGGCGCAAATCTGAACTCCGACAGCCGCTCTCCCGTTGTCTACGGGTTCAACTACAGGCTGAGCACGCCGGTTGATAACTCGGAAGGGGGTCGGCAGTCCTACTCCCCATTCGTCACGCTCAAGCCCTCCTCCTCGATGAGCCTGACGCTGTCGCCGACATACGATCACGATTTTACGTCGCAGCAGTTCGTTACATCGTTTGCCGATGTAAACGCGCCTGCAGGATTCGGTAACAACCGTTATGTGTTCGGGCGGCTCGAGCAAAAGACATTCTCGATGGACACGCGTCTCAACACGACGTTCACGCCCAATCTCACACTCGAGTTGTATGCGCAGCCGTTCCTTGCCAGTGGGCACTACACGAGCTTCAAGGAATTCGCAAAGCCGCATTCGGGCCTGATGACTTATTACGGAAGGGACAATGGCAGCACGATCGGGAAGACAACAACCGCCGTTGACGGAACCACGTACAGGGTCGATCCCGATGGGAATGGTATCGCCGCTCCGTTCACGTTTGGAAATCCCGATTTCAATTTCCGATCGCTTCGTGGAACAGCGGTGATGCGCTATGAATATCGTCCCGGGTCGACGCTCTTCTTTGTGTGGACGCAGGCGCGCGACGGATCTGACGTGTTTGGCGATTTCAATCTCGGCCGCGATCGCTCGGCGCTCTTCCGCGATCGTCCGACAAACATCTTCCAGTTGAAGGCGACCTACTGGCTCGGCAGATAAATCGTTGACGCAAAACAAACAAAACGGACGAGCCTTCGCGGGTTCGTCCGTTTTGTTTTTTTACAGTCGTCAGGCCGCGGGCGCGGGTGCCGGCGGTGCCTCGTCCGCGATATCCACTGTGCACCGCCATTGTCCATCTGCGTCCTTTCGCCAAACTGAATAACCCTGGAGGTGCAGAGTCATTGGCGCGCCTTTGGGTCCGGGCACGGTCATGTCATCCGTGCTGCGCATGTACGCCATTTGTCCGTCGGGCGAGAAAGTCGGCTTCTGCGATACCCAGTGGATCTTGAATCCAGGCGTGTTGAAGCTCTGCGTAACAAATGCCCGGATTGCGGCTTTGCCTTCCAAAGCGGGTTGCCCCGGTTCCATTACAACAGCATCGTCCGTCCAATACGAGACAACCTTCTCGATGTCCTTTCCTTCGGTTGCGAGATTGCTCCATTCCGCGTCTCGGGCCATGAGCTTCGAGGATTCCGCATTTGGGTCGAATGCGGTCGCAGGCGCTCGGCATGCTCCAAGAGCGGCGATGGCGACAAGGCACGTAAGTGTTCGTGTGGCGTTTACTCCAGACACTTTTCCCCCTTTTTGTGAAGTGAATCCTAGCTTGGCGGTCTGCCGATCGGCCAACGCGCCGTTGCCGGACAAATTCTTATTCCCGCTGAGCGCATCAGCGCGATATAGCGCGGCTCGTTCTTGAGTATGTCTAGAAAAGGGTCGCAACCGGGGCTATTGCTGTATGCGGCGTAGGAATGTCTGGCAAAAGCGCGCTCGAGATACGTCAGCGCCTCTCCTTTGCTCGCAAAGACAATGTCGGAGAGAAAGAGATCAGGATCTTTTGAAGAGTCACGATTGCCACTCAGGACTTCTGAACGCAGCTGCCTGACATGCTTCCAGTCGCCAGCGGCCGCGTACATGAACATCATGTAACCGTGGACGCCTGGTTTTTCGGGGCCAAGTCGCACTGACGTCTGCTCGGCTCGAACGGCTTCGGCGACGTGACCTGTGAACACGTCGGCTTCGGCGAGATCGTCCCAGGTGGCGACATAAGATGTAGAGTCGATCTCGAGAGTTCTCAGAGCCACTGCCCGCGCCTCATCAAATTTTTCGGCGTAGGTCAGAATCTCGGACAGGTTCCCCCCGACGACTGCCGAAAGCGGATCAAGCCGTGCGGCCGCCCGCAACTCGGCTACGCCTTCGTCAATTCTTCCCCAAGAGCCGAGGTTTGTGGCGTGCCACATTCTCCCGATCGCATTCGATGGATCGAGAGCGAGAGCCTTTGCGTAATGTCGCTCGGACTCCTCAAACCGCATCTGATAGTTGGCGGCAAATCCGAGCGCGAATTGCGCATCCGCGACCGTGGAGTCAATCGTGAGCGCACGATTGGCGGTCACCACCCCTCGATCGACCATCGTGTCGGTGACCGCAGTGGTGTATTCAGGAAGAATCACTTGCGCCAGCGCGAGGCCCGCATACGCGCGGGCAAATTCCGGGTCGCTGTCGATGGCCTGATTGAAGTAATCGATTGATTTCTCGATCGCGGAAGTGCCGCGCTTCAACCAGAAATAGCGGCCTTTGAGATACAGGTCGTACGCGGCGAGGTTGTCCGTCCCCCGGCTCCGGCTCGCAATTGACAACGCGCTGCCTCCAGCGAGTGCGGGCGTGAGTGCCGAGACGATCGCTTTCGTGAACTCATCCTGGAGCGCGAACACGTCTTTCGCCTTGCTCTCGTAGCTGTCCGACCAGACGACGAGACCATCCGACGCACTTGAAAGCTGCGCGGTCACGCGAAGACGATCTCCCGCTCTTCTCACAGTTCCTTCGACAATTCCCCGAACATTCAATGTCTTCCCGATCTGCTGGGGAGAAACGCCCTTGCCCTTGAATGCATACGACGAAGTTCGCGAAGCAACACGAATTGCCGGCACACGCGAAAGCGCATGCGCGAGCTCATCGGTCATTCCGTCGCTGAAGTATTCGTCTTGCGCGTTGCCGCCAGTGTTCGTGAACGGAAGGACCGCGACTGTGTTGATCGACTTGTCCCCATCGGCGACTGTCGATGACCCCGCCGCCGCCGTGCCGACCGCTCCCGGCCCCGAAATAAATCGTCTTGCGCCGAAGTATCCGCCAATGAGAAGAAGTGCCGCGATGCCAGCCGCGATGGGGTAGCGAAGGGATCGGGTCGTGCCGTTCGATTCTCTCGTAACTGCTCGGCTCGTCGCGTGGCCCGACTTCATCAAGGCGGGATCATCTAGCAACGGCAAAAGCTCGGTCGCAGTTTGCGGCCTGTTCGCCGGCTCTTTCTCGATGCAACGCATGACGATCGCGGCAAGCCCTTTCGGCAAGCCGCTTCTGCGCTGTTGTACAGGCTGCGGCTTCTCCGTCAACTGCGCGGTAATCCACTGCTGCGCCGTGTGCTTGCCGGCAAAAGGATGCACGCCCGCGAGCATCTCGTAAGCGACGAGCCCCCAGGCGTAGATGTCGGCCCGCTGATCGACCGTATCGCCAACGGCTTGCTCCGGGGCCATGTAGGCGGGAGTGCCGAGCGATGTTCCAACCACCGTAAGAGTACCACCTGGGGCGTTCGTCTTCGATTCGGAGACAGCTTTCGCAATTCCGAAGTCCGTGACAACGGCGGCTTCGCCCGAGAGAAGAATATTTTCCGGCTTTATGTCACGGTGAACAACTCCCTTGCCATGCGCGTAGGCGAGTGCGCGCGCAGTGTCACGCAAAACGGTGACTACTTCGGAAAGCGACATTTGGCCGCGGCCAAGGCGAGCGCGGAGCGACTCTCCCTCGACGAACGGCATTGTATAGTAAGGAAGTCCGCCAACTTCACCGGCCGCGTGGACAGCGACAATGTTCGCCTGCTGAAGCTGTGCTGCGAGCTTGATCTCGCGCTCGAACCGCTCGGCAGAGATTCCGGCGGAAAGCTCCGGCGACAGAACCTTGATGACGACCTTTCGCTCGAACTGCATCTCTTCCGCGAGGAAGACACGCGACATTCCGCCGCCGTGAATCTCGCGCTCGATCCTGTAAAGACTTCCAAGTTCTTGCTTGAGTTGTTCCAGCAGGTCTGTCATGTGGCGGGAACGAAGTTACCGGAACCGTCGCGTGTCAAGCAAAATCGCATAAGTTTGACGCCGCTGGACGGTTCATTTCGGCAATCGTCTCCTTTCCTCGATCGAACACGGGAGCCTCGGAGCAACGACGCCGGTTGATATCACTCAGTAATCCGGCGGCGATATCCTCGTCGACAGACCTTATCAGGTGCCTCGACTGATGAAAGAAAGCACTCGCGTTATCGTCGCACTTACCGCCGCAATTGTTCTTGGCACGATTATCGGCGCACTGGGAAGTGTTCCGCTAACCAACGCTGCCGATGCCCTCGCTCCGCTGGGCACGCTGTGGGTGAACGCCATTCGGATGACGGTCATTCCGCTGGTGATTTCGCTTCTCATCACCGGTGTTGCTTCGGCCAGCGACGTAAAAGCGATCGGCCGCCTCGGTAAAAGAACTTTGCTCGTGTTTGTCCTGCTCAGCGGATCCGTTGCGCTCATCGGGATTCCACTGGCTGCCGCGTTATTTGGAATACTGCCCCGAATTGTTACAGAGCGACCGGTGCTGCCGGCGGGAGCGGCGGCAGCAGCGGGCGAGCTTTCTTCGGGCGCGCCGATACAGACTCTTGCGGGATGGCTGACCTCACTGGTGCCTACGAATCCGATCAGTGCTGCGGCAAATGGAGCGATGCTGCCTTTGATCGTTTTCACTTTGCTGCTGGCAGTGGCGATTGCGCGCTGCCCGCCCGAATCGCGCAAACCGCTCGTGGATTTCTTTCGAGCTTTGGCGGATGCGATGCTGATGCTAGTGCGGTGGGTAATTCTGCTCGCGCCAATTGGCGTGTTCGCGCTGCTGCTTCCCCTCGCTGCCCATGCCGCTGGCGCAATGGTCGGAGGAATCGGGTTCTATGTCGCAGCCTACTCCGCCGGATGCATCCTCATAATTCTATTGTTGTATCCCGTCGTTGCCGTTTTCGGGATGGTTCCTGTCCGAAGATTTGCGCGCGCCGCGCTTCCATCTCAGTTGATCGCATTCAGCTCCAGCTCATCGATCGCCTCGCTTCCTGCGTTGGTCGAGGGCGCCGAGCGTGGTCTTGAGCTACCGGCGGCAATTACGGGTTTCGTTCTGCCGCTCGCAGTGTCGACCTTCAAGATCGCTGCACCAGTTTCCTGGACGATGGGCGCGTTGTTCGTCGGATGGTTCTATGACGTGCCGCTTCATGCTCGCGAGCTTGCCACTGTCGCAATCGCCGCGGTGTTCCTCAGCTTCGGAGTGCCTGGAATTCCGCGCGGTGCTTTCATCATGCTCACGCCGCTGTTCGCCGCAATCGGCCTGCCCATCGAAGGGATAGGCATTTTGATCGCTGTCGATGCACTGCCCGACCTCTTCGCAACGACGCTCAACGTGACCGGCGACCTTGCGGCGGCGGCACTGGTGGCGAGAAGTGAAGTTTAAAAAATGACCCGGGTGGGTCTCGAACCCACGACCTACGAATTA
>JANYKY010000240.1 GCA_025357975.1 Gemmatimonadaceae bacterium | reverse complement strand
CGAGTCTCGGACTATTTACATCGCTGGTCGTGATTCTCATCACATCAAAGCTTCTTGGTCAGGCTGAGTTCGCGCGGTGGGGCTGGCGAATCCCGTTTATCCTCTCGATCGTCCTCGTGGCCCTGTCCTTCTATATAAGGATGCAGCTCGGCGAATCTCCATTGTACGCGAAGCTCAAGGCTAGTGGCGGCGCGTCCAAGGCACCTCTGCGCGACAGCTTTGACAGCTGGCCGAAGTGGAAGATCGCGCTCCGCATTCTTTTTGGCGTGACTGCGGGGCAGGCGGTCACCTACTACACCTCGCATTTCTACGCGCTGTTCTTTCTGCAGACCGTGCTCAAGGTACCGGCGGCACAGGCATACACTATTGTCGCTGTGGCTGTCGTTATCGGCACTCCTGCGTTTGTCGTCTTCGGCAAGCTCTCGGATCGCTTCGGCCGAAAGCGATTGATGATGGCAGGAAACCTTCTATCCGCGCTTTCCTATTTCGGGCTTTATCGCGCGATGAGCCATTTCGCTGCGCCGATGAACGCGCCGGCGATCGTTGGGATAATCGTCTTGATGATCGCACTTGCCGCAATGGTTACCGGCCCTGTTGCCGCATTTCTGGTCGAATCATTCCCGGCGAAGATCCGGTATACCTCGATGTCGCTGCCATACCACTTCGGTAACGGATGGTTCGGCGGATTTCTGCCGCTGATTGCGACTGCCCTTGTCGCCAAAACGGGCAACATCTACGCGGGACTGCTTTATCCGACGGTGATCGCGCTGATCACGTTCGCCGTCGGATCGCTCACACTATCCGAAACGCGCGATCAGCGAATCTGGGACGAAGTGTAATCGGCAAGATGTTCTGATTTCCACACCATCGAGCGATAGATGCGATTGCGTCCGCTAGGATGATCGAAGAAGAGAAACTCTTCGATCGGTCCCGGATTCATTTTCCGATACTCTGCGAGTTGCAGGGCGGCTTGTGCAAATCCATCCGGCTGACGCGATGCATTCAGCCCGAACATGTCAGCCTCTGCCTCATCCGTCCTGGTGAATGTGTTCAGAAGCGGACTGGTGAAGAAAAAGAAAATGGTCAGGAGGCCCGCAACGACTGGCAATGCAGCCGTGTCATGAATCCCCCGAATCCCCCAGCTCTGGCCCCACCTTCGCTCGACGCCGCCGAACGTCCACTTGATGAAAGCAAACAGCAGCACAATGACGATCGTGAAGAACATCACGCCTTTGTAAACGTGATTCAGGACGTAGTGCCCCATCTCATGGCCCATAACGGCTTCGATTTCCTCCGGCGAGGAGCGGTTGAGAAGATTGTCATTGAGGGTAATGCGCATCGTGCTGCCGAGCCCTGAGACGTTGGCGCTCACCCGCTTCGATTGTTTCGAAGCGTCCACGACGAACACGTTGTCTGCCTGGATCCCGTTTGCCCGCGCCATCGAGAGGATAGGATCGCGAATCCGCGCATCGGTAAGCGGAGACACCTTGTTGAACAACGGTACGATGAACACCGGCGCAACGAGGATGCCGATGATGGCGAACAAAATGCCGACCGCCGCTCCCCACATATGCCATGAAGTCGGAAAACGGCGAACTACTCCATACAGCGCCACGATGACGAGTCCGCCGAGCACGATTCCGAGTGCAAGGGCTTTCGCCTGCTCGCCCATCCATGCACCGAAGGTGAGGTTCGACAGGTTGTACTGATGTTCGCGGAAGAAGTCGGTGTACAGCGTGAATGGGAACGTCAGTACCGTCAATACGATGAAGAACTGCAGCCAGTAGCCGAACGTCTGGAGTGGTTTCCTGCTCGACCATCGTTCTGCCCGGTCGCGCATCGACCGCGACAGGCCCGTTCGCATGAGGAACAGCACGATGATGATCTGGATCAGCACGCTCCAGAGGTTGATCCAGTATCCTCCCTCGAAATAGGCATCCGATGCTGCCTTTTTGTCCGCCGGCAGCGATGCGAGGTACGCGTTTGTTGCCGCTAGTGGACTGAACGGTTGGCCCGGTACTATCTGAGCTGCCAGAGGAATCTGCGTTCCCTGGGGAGTGCTCGTTGTCATCGTCTGCATTTGCAAACTGTGCCTTGGAAGGGATTGTGGATTCTTCATCGCTAACATACTGACCAAGTGCAAAACGCGTTATCCGCTTTCCGCTTTCCGCTGGCCGTTGTCCGTAATCGGTTGTCCGTGTCCGCTGTCCGCTATCAGTTATTCGTACCGGTGCGCGTGCCCGATGCGCGGTCGCCCGAGTTGAAATGAAACAGGCTCTTGTTTTCTTATTCGGGAAGCGGTGCATCGGGCACGCGCACGGACACGAATAACTGATAGCGGACAGCGGACACGGACAACCGATTACGGACAACGGCCA
>JANYKY010000199.1 GCA_025357975.1 Gemmatimonadaceae bacterium | reverse complement strand
CACGACCGAAATACTGTAGACACAAAACTCGCCACTGATGACTGAACGCTCACTGATAGAAATTCCTTCACTTCATCCGTGAGTCCGACAGTCAACCGTGTCGAGTTTTGGGTCCGCAGTTTGTGAGTAGTGAAGTTAGCGGTCAACTACCTCACGTCCCGAACCAATACGCCAGCTTCAGCAGGAAAGTGTTGGCCGGATGCAGCTTGAACAGATCAGCATACTCCGTCGTTAACGATCTGTTCACCGTCGAATCGAATCCGTCGCGGCCGTGCGTCCACACTGCGAACAGCGTTGACCCCGGACGGAACTCCCAGCGCATAACGCTATTCGAGCGCAGCTGCTCGACGTCGAATGCGAGTGCTGCTCCAGCGGGTGGCGAGTAGCCGGCGTACCGGCTTGGGTAATCAGCCGCTCGCGGCGTGGCACTCAGCTGCCGTGTATCAGAGTATTCCCCTCGGCTGACGAACGGCGCCGCATATAGCTGGAACGATAGAGTTGGTGTGGCGGTGTAGTCGGCCCGCACTCCGAGCGACGACGTCTGCTGATCGAGATGTGCAAATGCATAATGAGTTCCCGATGCGTCACTGAAGTTGCCGAGCCACTGTGAGTTATCGTAGTTCTTGCTGAAACTCCCGAAGATTTCGAGCTGCAGCTGGGACATCAGGCGAATCTGAAGGTCTGGCTCGATATCATAGGCGTGACTCAGGCCATTATCGCGGTGATTCTGGCTGTAGAAAATTCCCGGCACCATCAGCCTTCTATCATCGCCCCTCATGCTGACGTTCCAGTTCGAGCCTGGTGAAACGCGAACAGCGGGCCCACCGCGCGCGCAATTGTCGCAGAACGATGTACCGAGCTGATAGACGGTCGCGCCTGCGTTGATGAACATGTTGTTCGGGGTCGCGAGGTGCCAGTTGGAGTTCACCGCGCGCTCGAGCTGAAGGCCATCAGCGGTCCAGAAACCCCATGCGTTGAAGTTGCCCTGCAATCGGCGATACACCTTGTTCGGCTTGATCCAGCTCAATCCCATCCAGTTATTGAAGCCCTGCTGATTCGCGCGCCGGAGATATCCGAGATCGTTGAGCTCGTAGCCGGAAGATTGACGGCTATAACTCGTCTGGTAGTGAACGATGTTGCCGCCAGATTTGCCGAATGTGAGCTCCTCGGCATTGCCGGCCAGGGACGTCCGCGTCGAATCGACTTTGAGACCGCCACCTGGCCTCTGATAGAGATGCACTGAGCTCTGCTGCGTTTGGAGAATGGCGCCTTTCGATCCGTTCACGTCGCTGCCGGTCACACTTGCTGTGACCTCGTAAATGCTCTTGCCCCAGCGATTGCGAACGTTGAAACCTCCAGCAAACGCGTCGCGCCGAAGATACTGCTCTGTCCATTGATCGAGCGACCGGTTCACGCCTGTGCCGATGAATCCAATGCTGGTCTCACCGTTCCGCAAATCCTGCTGCGCCTTGACAATCGTGTAACCAGTGCGCGGCTCCAGTGTTTTGTCCTGTAAACCGCTCACTCGTCCGGTAATAGCCTCGACCGCTCCAACGTTGAGCCCACGTCCCACTCGGCCCGTAAGTTTGGCGGCGCCAAGTATCCGTGTGTTGTTGTTGTCAGAATTGTCGTCGGCGTAAAACCCGGCGAGCTGCGGCGCCCGTCCGATACGACGCGAATAGAACAAGCCTTCACCTGAGCAGTTAACGGTGTTGCAGTTGACGGCGAAGTTGTAAAACCCGGCTCCCTCGACAAAGAACGGGCGACGTTCCTGAAAGAAAGTCTCGAACGCGGAGAGGTTGAGCACGGAAGGATCTGCCTCCACCTGGCCGAAGTCCGGATTCACGGTTGCGTCAAGCGTGAGATTCGGGGTGATGCCGTACTTGAGGCCCACTCCGCCGGTTGCGTTCTGGTTGTGGCCCCAATCGGCGCTGCCAGGGAGCGAACCCGGGCGGGCGACTGAGCTGCTTTTCGTAACGACGAAAGGAGTCACTTCGAGGCGACGGAAGGGCTGGATGTCGGTGATCCCATCGAGCGTCGCGATCTGCGACGAGATTCCGCCAGTCGTGGTGTGGTAAAGCGGCCAGCTCTCCCTTTCCTTGTAGCGCTCGAGATCGCGCCAGACCGCAAATCCGAAAACGTGAGTCTTTGCATTTGCGTAACGAAGCTGAGAGAAGGGAATCTTGAATTCGGCAGTCCATCCAACCGAATCGATTCGGGTACCGACGTCCCAGATTGCGTCCCACGTGTCGTCTTCCTCCGAGTCGTTGTACATCGCATAGTCGCGCTTCACGCCTGAGGGGCTCACTGCGAACTCAAAGCCCGACCGGCGGTCGTGATACGAATCGATCATGATCTTAAGCTGGTCGGCCGAACCCCGGACATCTCGCCGGGTGAGGGCAGACATGATGCTGTCGGGATGCGGATCGTACGCGCGTACAAAAACGTAAAGGTTACGATCGTCGTAAGCTGCTTTGAACTCGGTCTTGAAACGGGGAGCTTTTCCTTCGGTCGGCTGAAATTCGACGAAATCGCCGTATGCCTTTGCTTTCTTCCACACGGCATCGTCCTCGTTTCCATCTATGACCGGCGCGATATCCGCTCGAACGGCCGTCGCCCTCGGCAAAGGAACACTCGGGTTTGACTTCTGGGCGCCGACCGTGGCTGAAACGAGTGCTGCCGCAAACATGACTACCAGGTATTGACGCATCGAAGTCCCAGGAAAAAAGTCAAATGCTGATATCTCAACGGCGCTGAATGCACCACCATCTGGCGGGTGTCAGGGCGAGCGGTCATGCCGTTTCTCAGCATGCGGGGATAGACATCGCGAGTCCTATTTTGGTTCTAAGGGTCGTTGCGCACGCACTTCTCCTCTTTGCGCCATCGGCCTTGCTCGTGGCAGCGGTTGCTGATTGCTTCAAAGCGTGGAACCCACGAACCGCGTGAAGGCCCCGGGAATGACCACGCGAGTGATCGTCGCGATGCTCTGGCGCGCTTCGACTTTGCGATGTCCGCACTGCGGAAGTACGGGAATTCTGGCGGACTGGTTTCACCTGAAGGAGCGGTGTCCGCGCTGCCGGCTTCACCTCGAACGCGAAGAGAACGACTACTTCCTTGGCGCCTACATGATTGCGCTGATGTTCATGGAAGGCTTTTTCGCGTTCGCATTTCTTGTCGTGTTACTGATAACGTGGCCGAATCCGCCGTGGGACCTGATTCAATGGGGCGGAGCAGTTCTCTTATTCGTCGGGATTATTGCCGCGTATCCGTTCGCGAAGACGATATGGCTTGCCATAGATCTCGTGTTCCGTCCGGTGTCATCGAAGGAGTTGGGTTGGTATAAAGTCGATCAGGAGCCCGACTCGCGTTGATTCCTCTACAACATCAACGGCGTTAAACGGATCAAGCACGTGGAACGACCAGCAGAAACAACTGCCCCACGGTCACTTGGACGGGCGCCCGGGGTCTGAGAAAGCAGTTCCAAAAATGTGTTTTGTGTTTCTGGTCTGCCCCGTCCACCCCAGCGCTTTTTGTCTTGCTCTGTAGTGGTTTCTGATGGCAGTTCCACGTTGTTGATCCGCGAATCAGCCGTTGATCTTATTCCGGCGCGAACGGCACCTCGATCTCCATGCCGTCGCGAGCGACGACGCATTCCGCGAAAACTTCTTTCGCCTGCTGAGCCAGCTCGGCTGCATTGACCGAGTATCTCGCCGAAAGGTGCGTGAGGACCAACCGCTTGACTCCTGCTTTCGCTGCAACCTCTGCTGCTTCACGCGCAGTCGAATGACCGGTCTCGATGGCCCGCGGTTGTTCGTCGTCAGCGAAGGTTGCCTCATGCACCAGAAGATCAGCACCTTCCGCAGCTCGTATTGTGCCTTCGGCCGGTCGCGAGTCACCGGTGAAAACAATACGTCGTCCCGGACGCGAAGGCCCGACGAGATCCTCCGGCCGAACAATTCTGCCGTCATCCAGAGTTGCCGGCTCACCCTTGTGCAGCTTTCCCCAGGCAGGTCCCTCGGGAATGCCAAGCTCTCGTGCCTTGTCGGGATTGAAGCGTCCGAGCCGAATGTCTTCGATCAGTGCGTATCCAACGGCGAGCCGATCGTTGTGATCGACGGTGTACGGCAGGATCGAATATCCCTTTCGTGGAATTGGCGTGTCGGCTGTCACCTCGTTGATCTCGACCTCGAACGGTTCCTTTCCTCTACCGAGGTCGATTGCCTGACGAAGAATCGTTTTTGAGCCCGACGGTCCCCAAAGCCGCATCGGCTCTGTTCTGCCCTGAAGTGCTAACGTGCGAAACAGTCCGATGACGCCGAGCATGTGGTCGGCGTGCATGTGGGTGAAGAAGATGTCGGCGAGGGCGAAGCTCGTGCCGTAGCGCATCATCTGGCGTTGAGTGCCTTCGCCGCAGTCGAATAAAAGCGTTTCTCCTTCGCGGACAATAGCGATGGATGTGACGTTGCGCTCGACCGTCGGGCGGGATGCTGAAGTACCCAGGAAGCGGACGGTGAGCGACATGGCTGAATATACCGGAGTCTGACGAGGGGCAGGGATGGCCCTTGCCAGTTGTCGCGCTCA
>JANYKY010000213.1 GCA_025357975.1 Gemmatimonadaceae bacterium | reverse complement strand
TGAGAAGGGGTTATCTGCACTGGAGTCGCTGCTGTTTGCGAAATATCAGATGTACCGGAATGTGTACTGGCATCATGGAGTGCGAAGTGCTACGGCGATGTACAAGCGGATGGTTGAGGATGCGCTTCACATTGGCGCCATCGATGCGGAGCTGCTGCCGTCTTATACGGACGAAGGGCTGCTCCATCGACTCGAGCATGCTCACCCGACGCCGATTCTCGATGGGCTTCGAACGAGGCGACTATACAAGCGTGCGCTCGAGTGGCCGGGAAGCAAGCTTGCAGACGGGTTCGGGGAGTGGATTGCCACAGACCGCGACCGGACTCGCGAGGCCGAAGACAGGCTCGCGCGCGAGCTCCGCATGGAGCGCGGTGAGATTCTGCTCGATTTTCCAGTGAAGACGCAGATGCTTGGCCTCGACATTCTCGTTTGCCGTCGCGATAAAAAAGTCGAGCGGTTGACGGGCGAGGGCTGGCCGGGAACGATAAATCTTCCGACGCTCTCCGAAGAGCTTTATCGGAGCGCGAGATGGTTGCGCGTTTTCTCCGCGACTCGACTTCACATACCGACCGATCAGGCGGCGGCAATTCTCGAGAGTCTCGCCTGACAGCGGCAGACACGCCGACTTTTTCGCGGAGCCCGAGAATCTGGTTCCGATTCTCGAGCGATACGAGCGACGGCCGCATGATGAACTGGGTGTTACCGGCTGCTCTTGCGTTGCTTCACCTGATCCTGGCACTGCTGGCATTTCGGCAAGCGCCGTTCACTGGCGGAGACGAGACTACCTACATCTCGCTCGGCCAGTCGCTGCTTCACGGCCGGGGCTACACCGATATATGGGACCCTGCGACGCCTCCGCACACGCAATATCCGCCGGTGTTCGCAGTTATGGTGGCAATCGGCCTTTCAGCGGGACTTGGGCCGGATGTCGGCCTCAAGCTCATGATGATTTGCCTGTCGGCTATCGCTGTATTTGCGAGCTGTGTATTCCTCTGCCGAACGGCTGCGCGCGGAGTTGCATTTTCGGCGGGGATTTTCCTCGCGATATCCCCGGAGATAATTCGCATCGCGCCCGCAGTGCTTTCCGACATTCCGTTCTGGATTTTCTCGATTGTCGCTCTGACGCTGTGGTTGTGGGCTGACGGCGATCGGGCGATGGGGTTGCAGCCGACAGCGATGAACGTCAACCGCGTCGCGGCTGCGGCTGCAGCCACGCTCGCAGCGTACTTCACTCGGTCGGCCGGCCTGCCTTTGCTGGTGGCAACGGTGTTATGGCTTACATGGCGAAAGCAGACCAGGGCGCTGGTCATCATTGCATCGTTGGCGCTTCCACTGATACTTCTGTGGTGGTATCGGGGACATGTTGGGGGTGCCAGTGGATATCTGGCTCCGTTCCTCGCAGTCGATCCATATGATCCGTCTCTCGGAACCATTGGCTTGCGTGAGCTCGCTCAACGTGTCGGAGCTAACGCCTCTGCTTACATGACGAGGCATGTTTCATGGCTCGTATTTGGAAATCCGACGAACGGTCTCGTCTTCGGAATACCGTTTGTGGTTGCGATGCTGCTTGGTTGGGCTCGCAGAATCAGGTACCTGTCACTTCCTGATATCTGGTTTCCGCTTTATCTCGGGCTTCTGCTGCTGTGGCCCGCGACATGGTCGGGCTCTCGCTTCCTTCTCCCGGTAGTGCCCCTCATCGCACTTTATGTTGCGGAGACGATAGGCGTGATCGCCGCGATGACGTCCTTTCCGAAGATCATCGCGGCCGTCGTCGTGATCGCGGGGGCCGCCATGATTTCGCCTGCACTTCTGCAAGAGGCGCGCGATGGGCAAGTCTGTCGCGAGCAGTACTCCCTTGGCAACAAGTTCCCCTGCACAGAATCCGTGTTCAGCGACTTTCTTCAAACCGCAGAGAACATGCGCGGGAAGCTTCCGGCGGGCTCCGTCGTGCTCTCGCGAAAACCGACGCTGTTTTTTGTGCACTCGGGTTACGCGAGCCGACTATATCCGATGTACGCCGAGGCTGATTCATTATTCGGGCTTTCTGCGCGAATCGGGGCGCGGTATCTCGTGGTCGACCAGATATCCATACTTGCAGACCGGTACCTCCAGCCGATATTGGTTGCGCGGCCTGCTGATTTCTGCATCATGCAAGGCGTTTCAACTCCGAGGGCGAAGCTGTTGCGAATCGAGAGTTACGCACCGCCATCTACGACTGGCGGTGATTCCACGAATATTCGCGTGTGTGCCAATCAGTGAGCTTCACCTTTTTCCGTCGGACGAGGTTCCAATGACGCAAAGCGAATACGACGCGCCACGGCCAGTTGAGGAAGTCTCCGCAACGGCGGCCCCTGTCGCCGCGGCGAGTGAAGCCGAACTGGCAGACTTCGGGTATGCCGAGCAGCTGAGGCGAAGCCTGAGCCTGACGGATCTACTCGTATACGGACTCGTGTTCATCGTTCCGATCGCGCCGTTCGTGGTCTTTGGCGTGGTATTCAACGCCGCCAGAGGAATGGTGCCGCTCACCTACGTGATCGGTCTTGTTGCAATGGTGTTCACCGCGTTGAGTTACAGGGAGATGTCTGGTGCATTTCCCGTAGCGGGGTCGGTGTACGCGTACGCTGGCCGTGGAATCAATCAGTCAGCAGGATTCCTGGCCGGATGGGCAATACTTCTTGACTACCTGTTGATTCCGACTCTCTGCTATGTGGTCGGCGCCGCGGCTATGCATTCCGTTCTCCCGCAGATTCCGCAGGCTGCATGGGTGATTGGCTTCGTGGTATTCAATACGGCAGTGAATCTGCTTGGAGTGGAGACGACTGCGCGGGTCAGCAAGATCTTTCTTGTTGGGGAGCTTCTTGTTCTTCTCGCGTTTGTG
>JANYKY010000036.1 GCA_025357975.1 Gemmatimonadaceae bacterium | reverse complement strand
GCATCGGCGAGCTTCGCTTCGAGCCGCCCTGTTTTCTTGTGAGTGACAGCGGCAGCTCGCTTGATTCGAACCGTCGCATCGACGAACGCAGGAAGCGGTTTCAACCCACTGATCGGAAAATTCTGCACCGCGCGCAAAGTCTGAACGCCGTACAATGCGTCGGCTGGAACAGCGAGCTCTCCCAGCGGGTCTTTTTCGATGCGAGTCCCGGTTGTCATTTTTGAGATTGCCAGTTCAGGCGCCGACTATTCGCGCGGTGCCGTTAATAAAAGGGTTCGATCGCTTTTCGATTCCAATCGAGGTGATGTCGCCGTGCCCGGGGTGGACGATTGTGGCATCAGGAAGGGCGACAATCCGTTGCAACGACTGCTCGAGATGTGCTGGATTGCAGAATTCGAGATCGGTACGCCCGATGGATCCGGCGAAGAGGCAATCGCCGACGAATGCATTCCCATGGCCATAGAACATCACGTGTCCAGGGGCGTGTCCGGGTACATGCAAGACCCGCAGCTCCAGCGCGCCAAGTTTCAGCGTCTGTCCCTCTTCCAGCGAGCGATCGGATGCTGGCGGCTCTTCGTATGGGATCCCATATTTTGCCGCGGCGACCGACCCAGACTTATACAGATCGAGATCGAGCGGATGGACATGCACAGGCACATCCCATTTCCGCTTGATTCCAGCAATACCGCCGATGTGGTCGAGATGCGCATGCGTAATCCAGATCGCCTCAGGCGTCTTACCTGACTTCTCGACCGCCGCGATGATTCGCTCGGGCTCGTCGCCCGGATCGATTATCGCAAGCGCGTCACTATCGGGGTCGGAGAGCAGATAGCAATTCTCCTGGAACGGCCCGACGGTGATCTGCTGCACTATCAAACGGCGTATCCTCCGGTTGCAACGATCGCAGGCTCGTCACCCGCCGACCGCATCGCCGCAAGATATTTTTCGGCGGCAATCGCTGCTGTTGTTCCGTCCCCAGCGGCAGTCGTAACCTGGCGAGTCAGTTGTACACGCACATCACCAGCCGCGAACAGGCCTTTTATGGAAGTTTCCATGTTCATGTCGGTACGCAGGTATCCCATGTCGTCGTGATCGACATGACCTTCGATGATTCCTGTATTCGGCCGGAACCCGACAAAAATAAAAATCCCCGTGGCAGCCAGGTCTCGCGTTGCGTGGGTGTTGACGTCTCTCAGGTGGAGATTGTTCACGAGACCCTGCGCATCCGCTTCAACCCTGTCTACGACCGTATTCCAGATTACTTCGATCTTGGGATTCTCGAACAAGCGGTTCTGAAGAATCTTTGATGCGCGAAATTCGTCGCGACGATGAATGAGGTAAACCTTCGCTGCGTATCTCGTCAGAAAGTCGGCTTCCTCCACTGCGGCGTCGCCTCCACCCACTACCGCGACGATGTGCTGCTTGAAGAAAGCGCCATCACAGATCGCGCAGTAACTCACACCCTTCCCGGCGTATTCCATTTCACCGGGCACGCCGAGTTTTATTGGCGTCCCACCTGATGTGATGATTGCAGTCTTCGCCCGATACACGACGCCGTTGTCGGTTGTCGCGTGAAACATCTTGTCCGGCATCTTCTCAAGCGTGATCACTGTTTCCTGGTGAAATTCGGCGCCGAATTTCTTCGCATGGCTCTCGAATTTCTGTGCGAGGTCCCAACCTTCGATATGCTCGAAGCCCGGATAGTCCTCGATGATCTCGGTATTGAGAAGCTCGCCGCCAGACGCGCCGCGCTCGAGAACGACGGTTTTCAGCATGGAACGACCGGCGTACATCGCCGCTGTCATTCCTGCTGGACCGGCGCCCACGATTATCACATCATAGTCGCGACTTTCTGGCAATTTCGAACTCGGGTTTAGTGTTAACTGCGCTGCTGAATCCTAATTCACAAGGCAAGGCCTGTCAGCGAATCGAAAGAAGGTTCATTGCCCCGTGGCAATGCGAAACCGTCGCAATCAGCACCTCGGCCGCACTTTCCGCAGCGACCTTTTCAACAAAGCTGTCTGCGCGAACGACGGACTCTACCGGGATCATGCCGACTCCATACGCTCGGTGAGTGCAGTGAAAAACGAGCGGCCCCTCGATCACCCGGCCGCGACTCGCAGCAGCATCCACGAAGTCCTGCATCGCAACAGGCATTGTCCACGTTCGCTCCGCCCGCGTGTGGGGACAGAGCTCCGGCTCGATACAATTTATCGGACAGGTCCAGGTGGCAAAGCTCGCGTAATGTGTCCCGTCCGGCGCCGAACTTTCCCACGGAGTGCCAGGTTTTGCGTCGAGCGGCCGGGTGCTTACTTCCCTGCCAGGCCATCTTCGCCGAGCACGGTCGCGCACCCATTCATACAGCAGGTGGGGCATTAGGGGCGATGGCACGATCGCGTCGATGGGCTTGCTTTCAGCCGATAACGGCCACTTCGAAAGATATCCATCGAAGAATGACGTCCACTCGGCTACAACCAGAATCGGCTCACGGGAAATAAGTCTCTGACCGGACAATTCACCGCTGGACGCCACCATGCAATCCGGCGCCTTGTCGACGACAATTAGACGGTCCCATGTAATTGCTCCAGCGCGATTCGCCCGGCTCAACTGGCGAACGTAATACGATCCGTAGCACCCGCCGCCGACAACCACAATCGTCCCATAAGATGCGGCCGCCGCAGCGACCGTATCAGCTGCGAATGCGTCGCCCGCCATCGACTACGATGGTTTCGCCGGTCACGAACTCTGCGTCGAGCAGGTAAAGCATCGCAGCAACCGCATCGGATGGATCTCCAATTCGCTGCAGCGGCGTAGTCGCTGCAAATCGTTCCGCCTGGTCTTTGTCCCAATCATCCGGAAGTAGAATCGCACCCGGAGCGATCGCGTTGACCCTGATCTTCGGCGCAAAAACCTTGGCGAGGGACTCAGTCATCTTCACCACGCCTGCTTTCGAAATCGCATGGGGGATGTAAGCCGGCCAGGTTTCGAAGGCGGCGAGGTCCGAGATGTTGATGATCACACCTCCTGACGTCATGGCACTCGCCGCAGCTCGAGCAATAAAGAATGGCGCACGCAGGTTCAATGCAAAAATGTCATCCCATTGCTCGACTGTGACTTCGTCGACCGGCGTCCTCTTCATCACCGCAGCCGAGTTAATGACTACATCGATCCGAGACATCCGGTCGATAACTGATTGAACCAGGAGCGCTGGGCCTTCGGCTGAGACGAGATCCTGCTCGAAGGATTCTGCGCGCACGCCGCCAGCAGATATCGTCCGCACGGTCTCCGCGGACTGCCTACTCGCAGAGTGGAAGTGCACGGCAATGTCGTAACCGCGCTTGCCAAGCGCGATCGCGAACTCCTTTCCAACGCGATGACCCGCACCGGTTACGAGCGCAACTTTTCTCTCGGCGGTCATGCGATTGGCGCGGCTTTGCGTTTCGAAACCGCCTCATCCTGGCGGTCTAGCCACGACGACGGCACGTGCATGCCCCCAATCTTTCTCACTCCTGTGGGCGCACCGTGCCAGTCGGATCCACCACTGTAAAGCAGGTGGAAGAAATCGGCCAAAGCCAAGAGGCGAAGGACGTCCTCCTGATTGTGGCTGGGATGCTTCACTTCAATACCATCGAGTCCCATCGCGACTAGCGGTTCGAGCCGGGCACGGCGTCCTTCTGGTCCGGGATGCGCCCAGATCGCCAGCGCTCCCGCAGCATGCGTAATCTCGATCGCTTCGCGAATCTCGAGCCTCTCCTTTGCAACAAAGCCTGGCTTGCCCTCTCCGAGGTAACGGTCAAACGCCTCGCGCGAATCTCGGACCTTTCCAGTCTTGATCATCGCTCGCGCGACGTGAGGACGCCCGACTGCACCCCCCGCAGATTCCACGAGGACCTCTTCCATGCTGATCACGATTCCGATGCGATTGAGCTTCTCCACTATTTGCGCCGCACGGATCTTTCTCGCATCGCGAAATGCAGACAGCCGCAGCTCCAGCGGAGCCGGATCAGAAACGTGAAGGGCGAGCAAGTGAATTTCTTCCGAGCCGTCGTGTGCGCTCAACTCCACACCGCGCACGACTCGCATACCCACGGAGTGCGCAGCGCTGATCGCATCTGCCAGCCCGTCCATCGTGTCATGATCCGTGAGCGCTATCGCCTGAAGCCCGGCGGCGTGAGCGGCAGCAACAACTTCAGGCGGTGGGAGTGCGCCATCTGAAGCAGACGAATGCATGTGCAGGTCAACCTCGGCAGACGGCGCGCCGGCCGCACGAGGCGACGTCACTTACTGTAGCCGGCCTCGGGCGAAGTGAAGCTCGGCTGCGACTGCGCGAAGAGCGATACGAGTCGATCCTCGCTAAGCTCGGCGAATGATTGCGACCGCGAGCGTGAGCCCTGGGGCGAGTAACGGGTCACCCGCACTTCGCGCGAGTCGCCCTCTCCCTTCGTAAAGAAAAGACCGAATTCATCCTGATCGTACTGCGTTATGTACCCCGACGGCGTGACAGTCCAGTCGAGCCCGTCGACAATGATTTTTCTCGCCGGCATGTCAGCCGATCTCCGTTTCGTGATAGATGCGCGCCGGATCGAGAATGCGGTACGGCGAATTCGCGTGGGCGACAGTCAGCGTGGTCGGATCATCCGCTTCTGTAAACTCGATGAAAGCGCCTGGCAGCGACGTCTCTTCGAAAACGTGGAAACGGCAATTGGCCGCACTATAATGACTCTGGCATGCTTTGACGCGAGCAAAGTAGTTGGCACGTTCTGAAGCCGTGACGGTCGTTCTCTGAATGGTCATTGCGCGTGCCATGTCAGACTGCACTTTCAGGAAATTCCTCGATCGTTTTCTTGACGAATGCGAGGAACTGATCCGCAACGGCTCCGTCGATCACTCGGTGATCGAAGGAGATCGAGAAGTACGAGCAGGTTCGAATTGCGATGGTGTCTTCGCCGTCCGCGCCGGCGATGACCTTCGGGCGTTTCTCAATCGTCCCGATGCCCATGATCGCGACCTGGGGCTGGTTGATGATAGGCGTACCCATCAACGATCCAAAAACACCGGGGTTCGTGATCGTAAACGTCCCCTCCTGCACTTCTTCGGGCGATAATCTCTTTGCCCTGGCACGCGCCGCCAGATCATTGAGCGCCCGCGTGATTCCACCGAGCGAAAGATTTTCGGCGCTCTTGATAACGGGAACGATGAGCCCCCAGTCGAGCGCGACGGCGATGCCGATATTGATCGGTTTGCGATAGATAACGTCGCGGCCCGCGACCGATGAGTTCATGATCGGGAATGCCTGAATCCCTTTTACGACGCTCGAGATGATGAACGGCAGATAGGTAAGCTTCTGGCCAGTCGAGGCTTCGAAATCTGCGCGTTTTGCTGCGCGGATTTTCGCGACTCTCGTGAGATCGATCTCCATAAACGAGGTCACGTGAGCCGAGGTGCGGCGCGACGTGCTCATGTGCTCGCTGATGAGCGCGCGCATCTTGGACATGGTTTCGACTCTGTCGCCCGGCCACGGCTGAGGAAGCGGCCCGTGATCGTCCTGCATTCCCCCCGGCGCGTGCATGGACACCCCGCGCGCCAGTGATGGCTGCGGCGCGGATTCGATGTAGCCAAGAATGTCCTTCTTGGTTACCCGACCAGCGATTCCACTCCCCTGCATCGCGGCGATATCCACGCCATGCTCCGCCGCGATTTTACGAACGAGCGGTGAGGAGCGGGTTCGAACGCGCTCTTCGAAGCTGTTTCCGTTGGAATGGGAAGGAATAGATGCAGGTGCGGGCGATTGGTGGGATACAGACGTGCGCGCCGTAGTAGATTCGTTTTTAAGGGGGGGCCCCCCGCTCGGAACTGCCGCAGTTGGAGCGGCAACCGGGCTTGGAGACACCGCCGAAGCAGCGGGCAGCGCGGCGCCCTTCTCTGTTTCGAGGCGCGCAACAACAGTCTGAATTGCGACCGTCTCGCCTTCCTTCACCAGAATCTCCGCAATCACACCTGCCGACGAAGACGGAATTTCGGCATCGACCTTGTCCGTCGAGATCTCGAAAATCGGCTCGTCGCGCTTTACCTCGTCGCCGACTTTCTTCAGCCACTTCGACAAGGTCCCTTCAGCGATCGATTCGCCCATCTGGGGCATGATGATGTCTACAAGCGCCACCGTTATCTCCTCATTCCTTTTTGCTGTCCGCCGGGGTCCCGCGCATCAATCGATTCAGTACGAGAATCGGCAGCGTCACAACCCCAATCAACATACCGATACCCGCATACACCTGCCAATCGCAGGCAGGAAGCTCCGGCCCCGGATTACATCCCCGGAAACTGCCCACCACTTTGCCGATAAAAACACCGATCATCCCACCGCTGAAAAATCCAGCGATCACTGTTACACAACCAATGCCAATGCGCCGGCTGATGCGGTACTCGTTCTCTTCCGGCTCCGCCATCAGTAAGCGGCAAGCCGCCGAACAGCTTTGACGATGTCCGCCGTCTGAGGCAGAACATAATCTTCAAGCGGCGGCGAATAGGTAAGCGGGACATCGACGGCGGTGACCCTTAGAACCGGG
>JANYKY010000033.1 GCA_025357975.1 Gemmatimonadaceae bacterium | reverse complement strand
ATGTAGAAATTGGCGTAGCTGGCCGGAAGCCGTTGCCCCTCCATCATGACCGGCCGAGGGTAGGGGAGTTTGACGATTCGTAGCGGGCGATCCGCTCCAGCCGCCTGCAAGCGCGCAAGATTGTCCACCGATTGGCGATGGTTTGCATCGCTTTCGTCGGACTCGAATGCGAGCAGCACGACCCCCTCTGAAGCAAACCGCGCTATGTCGTCCACGTGGCCGTGAGTATCGTCCCCAACACAGCCTTCGCCCAACCATATAGTAGTAGTTGCCCCCAGGTACTCTGCGAACACGGCCTCGTAGTCAGCCCGGGTCATGCCTGGATTTCGCACCTGAACATCGCTTAGGAGCCACTCTTCCGTGACAAGCAGAGAGCCAGCTCCATCAATTTCGATTCCGCCGCCCTCGAGCACGAGCCACGATCCATCGTCGGGCCGTTTTGCAATTATCCGCGGCAAACCGGTGATGGATTCCACCGTTCCGCCGATTCTTTCGTCCCGAAGGTGGTTCTCATACTTCGCCCATCCGTTGAAGCGCCAGTTAACCAGCTCAGTCCGGCCATCGTCAGTCCACACGAACGTCGGCGCCGAATCGCGCATCCACACTCGATCACTTGGCGCGATGTGAAGCCGGTAGCCGGACGGGAGTACGTCATGCGCATCGAGCGCAGCTTTCGCAGAATCGCGAACGTCGCGGTCGTTACAGAGAATCTCGACCCGCTCATGCGTGTGAAGCGCGCGAACGATCTCAGCATAAACCCATGAGATTGTGCCAATCTTGCCCGGCCAGTCCGGCTCGTGATGTGGCCACGCGATCCAGGTTGCCTCGTGCCGCGCCCACTCGGCTGGCATGGCCCGGCCGCTCGTCTTGTGCGCATACGATGCAATGGCCCGCGACTGGCTCGCGGGCTTTGCCCTTGTCATCCGATGTACCGATTCAGGATCGGGCCGTACGCATCGATGCGACGGTCGCGAAGGAAGGGCCAATTGCGCCGAGTGTCTTCGATGAGCGCGCGGTCGCAGGTAGCGACGAGGACGGCGGGATCTGTTCCGGCTTCTGTCAGGATTCGCCCAAACGGGTCGCAGATAAATGAGTGCCCAAAGAACTCGATGCCATTGGTTCCTTTTTCGTCCTCGTGTCCGACGCGGTTAGCTGCTGCCACGAATACTCCGTTGGCGATTGCGTGTGCCCGCTGTGCGGTGCGCCATGCATCGACCTGCGCCGCGCCAAACTCGGCTTTTTCGGCGGGATGCCAGCCGATGGCTGTTGGGTAGAACAAAATTTCGGCACCAAGCAACGCATTTATTCGTGCGGCTTCCGGGTACCATTGATCCCAGCAGATGAGCACGCCGATTTTCGCGTAACGAGTATTCCAGACGCGGAACCCATTCGCACCCTTGTGCTCATCGGTGTGGGATATGTGCGAGTCGCCGGGCGTGAAATAATACTTTTCGTAGAAAAGCGGATCATCCGGTATGTGCATCTTTCTGTAAACACCGAGGAGCGACCCGTCGGCATCTACGACCGCGGCGGAATTTCGATAAACGCCGGCAGCCTGACGCTCGAAGATTGGAACAATCAGAACGACCTCGAGCTCCTCGGCGACTTTTTGCATGCGCTCGACTGCCGGACCGGGAATCGGCTCCGCGAGGTCGAACCGCTCGGCCGTCTGGCTCTGGCAGAAATACGGTGCGTTGAAGAGCTCCTGGAGAGATATTATCTGCGCGCCGCGTGACGCTGCATCGCGTACACGTTCGATCGCGTGTTCGATGTTCGCGTTCGAATCCGCGGTGACGGCCTCCTGGATGAGGCCGACTGTTGCTGGTGTGTTCATTGTTCGAAACCTGATACGTTTAAGCCGACACAGGAAGTGGCCGGTTACGGCGTTCACCGCATGCATGTCTTTCACGTAAAAACATGACCGACAAAGAGCCCGACCAGCCTGTCGACCGGGCAGCGGATGCAGAAGTGCCGTCGATGGTGACGACGCTTCATGGCACGCCGCTTCCGACTGGTGTCGATCGGCGATCACGGCGTTCGTCTCGAATGCACACCGCATTTCAGGCGGTCAAGGCACAGCATGCCGGCGAGCAGACGGCGATGCAAGGGTTCGCCGATTGGCTGACACGCGTCGCGAGCTCGACGGGTTTCTTTTTATTCCACGTCATCGGGTTTGCAATTTGGCTGTTCTGGAACAGCCCGTTCAGCCCGCTTCCGAAATTCGATCCGTTTCCGTACGGATTTCTCACGATGGTCGTGTCCCTCGAGGCAATTTTCCTCTCGATCTTCGTGCTTATGAGCCAGGGCCGCGAGTCGACGATCGGCGAGCTGCGTGAGGAGTTGACACTGCAGGTGAATTTACGGATCGAGGAAGAGGTGACAAAGACGCTGCACCTTGTCGCGGGCCTCTACACGCGGATGGGGCACACGATCAGCCACGATCCCGAGCTCAAGGAAATGCTGCAGCCGCTCGATCCGTCAAGAATGGAACGCGAAGTCACGGAGCAGATTCAGCAGTCGATTCCGCGGCTGCGATTCAAGAAAAAAACTCCGAACTCCTGACGCAGTCCCCTTTTACACGAGTTGCCGGAGCACATAGGGTAGTATGCCCCCGTGCCGGTAGTAGCTCATCTCTTCCGGCGTGTCGATTCGAGCAATCGCACTGAATTCCTTTACGCTGCCATCGGATCCAGTCGCCCGCACGATCATCTTCGCTTTCGGCTTCATCTCATCGGACATTCCCACGACATCGAAAGTCTCGAATCCGCTAAGGCCGAGCGACTGGCGGGTTTCGCCGTCCACGAACTCGAGCGGCAAAACTCCCATCCCCACCAGGTTGGACCGATGAATCCTCTCGAACGACTCTGCAATCACGGCGCGAACTCCGAGCAACAGGGTTCCTTTGGCGGCCCAGTCTCTCGACGAGCCGGTGCCGTATTCCTTGCCGGCGATGATCATCAGCGGAACGCCGTTCTTCTGATATTCCATCGACCCATCGTAGATCGACACGGGTTCGGCATCAGCCCCAGTCGCAGTCCATCCGCCTTCCGTACCAGGCGCGAGCTCATTGCGAAGCCGGATGTTCGCAAATGTTCCGCGCATCATCACCTCATGATTTCCTCGGCGCGCCCCGTAGGAATTGAAATCAGTGGTCTTCACGCCATGACCGATGAGCCATTTTCCGGCGGGGCTTGCGGCTGGAATCGAGCCAGCTGGCGAGATGTGATCGGTTGTAATCGAGTCGCCGAGCATTGCCAGGAGCTTCGCCCCCGCAATCGGGCGAACGCCCGGAGGGGTAAGCGTCATCCCTTCGAAGAACGGCGGATTCTTTACGTAGGTTGAATTTTCGTCCCACTCGTACAGATCACCTTCGGGGACGGGA
>JANYKY010000032.1 GCA_025357975.1 Gemmatimonadaceae bacterium | reverse complement strand
ACGCTTCGCAGCCGCTGCCCCATTCGCGCTCCGATCCAACGCATCTCTGGCGACGGCTCTTGTCTGATCTCGATCACTTCAGCCGTGAAAGATGGCCCAGCTGCACGCGCCGGCGGCCAAAATCCAGTATGTCATGTTGACCGAGCGGTACCAAGGCAGCAGGCGCCGTCCTAGCGAATCGTAGTTCGAGACGCTGAGCCGCGCCGATCGAGCAGCCCGGTTGATCGCCAACGCCTGGCCCGGGTCCGGATTGTCGATTCGGTGTTCTGCCAGTTTGGAAGTGAATACCATGCGCGCCATCCCGAAGACGAACCACGCTGCGACTATGCCGAGAGTATAGGTAGGTGTCATGAGAAAATTCCGGTGATGGGCCCGTCGGCGCGCCTAGCATTATCACGCGATTGGGTGCGTGCTTGCGGCGACCAGCTCCTGGCCTTTGTCGTCGACGATGATCGACAAGTGGACGCCGAGGTGTTCCGGCACTGCGCGAGCGGCGGCGACGCCGCCGTGCGCCTGAAGCGATGATAGTTTCCGCTGGCTCATCGTCAACGACCATCGGCGACTTTCGCCAGCCACGCCTCCGCAACACGGGTCGTTGCTCACGCCGTGCTCCTTTCGGTGTCGTCGCCTATCCCAGAGAAGACTCTGTCGCGGCCTTGTATCTCAGCACTTCAGAAAAGTTGCAGGCATTCTAACCAGGGCGCCAGCTCGATGCGGTCTTGGTGTAAGCGTCAGCTGAACACGTGCGTTAAACAGGAGGCGGGCCAACGGGGGAAATGCCGTTGCGACGCATTAGGTCCATGAGCTATCTAGATCGCACGTTAGCTTCCAGTGTTAGGGCGCTGCGGGATTCGGCCGAACCTTCACGACCACATAGGAAAACACCCCTCGTCCGGTTGGGCGCCATTGATGCGCTAGCCCGGCAGGAATCAAAAGGAAATCTCCGGCGGAGACTCTCCGATCTTTCGGATTCTCGATGGCACTACCAGTCCACTCGCTCGGTTCCGACCGCTTGCTTCCAACGAGCACCGCACCCGTTTGCAAAATACCACTCCCCCGCCGAACGAAAACAATGTCCGTCCAGCGCTCGTGAATTTCAGCCACTCCGGCGGTCTGTCTACTGAGTACAATCACTTGGTACTGATCTGGAACTCCAGGTAACTCACGTGCGACATCCGCGGGGGTTCTCGCGATTGACCGGAAGGCTGAATCCACGGATGCGGCAGATACGCGTACCGCGTCCAGACGATTTGAGGTTTGTGCACCAACCGACGAGGCGGAAAGGAGCACCATGACGAGCGCGTACGTTCTCAAGATGTTCAGCTTGGTTATTTGGGATCGTCGCCCTAACGCTTGTAGGTAACCTGCGAGCGAATTAAACAAAATGCGAGCGGAGAGAGAGCTTCCGTAAATCGCATGTCAGCATCAGCTTGCGTGGTGCGAACTGGAGAGCACAGGACTTCGGTACGGAGCCCCATAGCAGATCACCGACTCACTCGGCACGCTCACCCAGCTACGATTTAACGCGTTTGTGCGCTCCGTCGGCCCTCGGAAGCTTCCCCATGGGGTCGTCGCCTGCCCTGGATGCCTGCACCCTATACTATAGAAGAGGCATCGAGGCCGTGATCACACGATGACGCCACGAATTCCAAGCAATTGCTTGCCGCGAGTGAACCACCGCCCGGCACCTTAAACGTTTTACCGCGCCCCTCGCATTATCTGAGCGCCAACGAGCCCGACCTTTTGCCTCCGCAGCGAGCGAGTGATAGCCAATCGAAGAGGAGAACTCCTCTAACTCTGTCGGAGCCATTCTCTCGCTAACTTAGGCAGGATGAGCATACCCCCGATTACGCCGTCCTACCTGTCGACAGCGGGCGAGGACACGTTTCCGAAGCTGACCGACCAGCAGATCGCCCGAATCGCTGCGCATGGCCGTACCCGCCAGGTCGAGCACGGCGAGATTCTCGTCAAGTCAGGCCAGCCGACGTCGGTGTTCTTCGTCGCAATTTCAGCAACTATCGAAGTCGTTCAGGTCACGCAGAACAGTGAGACGATGGTCAGGGTGATCGGCGCCGGCGAGTTCAGCGGTGAGCTATCGATACTCTCCGGCCGCCCGATGATCGCAACTCTTCGAGTTGGATCCTCAGGCGATGTGATCGAGCTCGCGCGCGATGAGCTGCTATCGCTCGTACAGAGCGATGCAGAGCTGAGCGAAATTTTCGTCCGCGCATTTCTGCTGAGGCGAGCGGCGTTATTCGCGAGTGGAATCGGAGACGTCGTGCTCGTCGGGTCGAATCATTCCGCAGATACCATCCGCATCAGGGAGTTTCTGACCCGGAACGCTCATCCCTATACCACAATCGATCCCGACCGCGACGACAGCGTCCAGGAAATGCTCGATCGTTTTCACTTCTCGATCGAAGATCTTCCGGTTCTCATCTGTCGCGGCACATCCGTCTTACGCAACCCAACCAACCACGCAATCGCCGACTGCCTCGGCTTCAACACCGCAATCGATCAGGTCCACGTTCGCGATGTGGTCGTCATCGGCGCTGGACCAGCTGGTCTCGCCGCAGCGGTTTATGCGGCCTCGGAAGGACTCGACGTGCTTGTCATCGAATCGAACGCCCCCGGCGGACAAGCCGGCTCGAGCTCCCGCATCGAGAACTATCTCGGATTCCCATCGGGAATTTCCGGACAGGAGCTGACAGCACGCGCGTATACACAAGCGCAGAAGTTCGGAGCCGAAGTAGTGATCGCCGAAGCCGCGACACAACTCGATTGCGCGCGTCAATCCGCGTACACGGTGCAGGTGGACAACGGAGTGCGCATCCCCGCGCGCGCTGTGATCATTGCGACAGGCGCCGAATACCGGAAGCTGCCTGTTCCTGATATCGAACGCTTCGAAGGGGAAGGCATCTACTACGGCGCATCGTTCATCGAATCTCAGTTATGCGAGGGCGATGAGATAATCGTGGTTGGTGGTGGAAACTCCGCAGGTCAGGCCGCCGTATTTCTATCGCAGAGCGCACGAATGGTTCACATGCTCATTCGCTCTAAAGGATTGGCCGAAACGATGTCGAGATACCTGATTCGGCGTATTGAGGAAAATGCGCGTATCAAGCTGCATGCGTGCACCGAGCTGACCGCGCTTCGCGGCGACGAGCATCTCGAATCAGTCGACTTTTCTACCAATGGCGGGCCGACTGAGACTCATGCGATTCAGCACGTCTTCGTGATGACGGGCGCCGCACCGGCGACGAACTGGTTGAAGGGATGCCTGATTCTCGATGATAAAGGCTTCATCAAGACGGGTCCTGATCTGACGCCGGAGGAAAAAATCAGCGCCAAATGGCCGCTTACCCGTCAACCCTATCTGATTGAAACGAGCAAACCCCGGATATTCGCCGTCGGTGATGTTCGATCTGGCAATGTGAAACGCGTAGCATCAGCGGTTGGTGAAGGATCGATTGCTATCTCGTTTGTACACCGTGTACTGGAGGAGTAGGAGTCGCGTAGTTCGCTTTCATTTTTTAGATCGCGCAGTGTCAAATGCTTCTCCAGCCATGAGGCGAGTTTCCTTTCGGACAATTGGTTGTCTGCGAGCAGCAACATTGTCGTCACGACTTCTTCCTTCGATGCGGTAAACTCGCAACCGTTGAGTCCAAGAAAAATGATCATCGGGAGGAACGGAACGCTATGCGCTTATTCCCGTCGCGGTAACCATGGTTCGAGGACAGCCCATAAACGTAGACTGCCGCCTGCTCCGCGACATCGCAATCATGATTGTACTCCCACTTGTTGCGCGCGCGCACGAGCGCCGATTCGAGCCACGCGCCTAGGGTACGAAGACTGCTCCGTGCGGCATCATCATCCCCTTCAGCCCATTTGGCCACGTGCTTTTCATGAAGCTGACTCCGGGCTTCGTTGCACCGGCATCCCTGAATTTTTCATCCCATGTCAGCTTGCCGGTTGTCGCG
>JANYKY010000003.1 GCA_025357975.1 Gemmatimonadaceae bacterium | reverse complement strand
CAAAAGCAGAACTCCTGACCGCGGACGGCCGCAGTGGGTGGCTTCTTTTAAGCTAGGGGCTGCAGGCTAGTGGGGTGTTGCGCGGTCCGCTGTACTCTTTCCCTTGTGGCCCGTGGCTTGTGGCCCGTGGCTTGTGGCTTTGCTCACACGTTAAATCGAAACAACAGCACATCCCCATTCGCTACCACGTACTCTTTTCCTTCTGATCGCACCGCTCCCTTTTCGCGCGCCCCTTTCCATCCGCCATTCTCCACGAAGTCGTCGTACCCGACCGTCTCGGCCCGAATGAATCCCTTCTCGAAATCCGTGTGAATCACAGCCGCCGCTTTCGGTGCGCTATCGCCGCGATGGATTGTCCACGCGCGGACTTCCTGCTCGCCGGCGGTGAAATAAGTCTGCAGGCCGAGCAGGTGATAACCGGCGTGAATGAGGCGGTCGAGCCCAGCCGATTCAAGGCCAAGCGACGCCAGGAACTCCGCCCGATCCTCCGCCGGCAGCTCGGCCAGCTCAGCTTCGATCTTAGCGGAGAAGGGAACTACTTCTGCATTTTCTCCGCTCGCACGCACTGCTTCACGCAACGCCTTGAGGTGCGGGCCTTCGTCGCCGTGCAGCTCGCTATCGCTCACGTTGGCGGCGTACAAAACCGGTTTGCTCGTGAGTAACGACAACGGCGCCAGGGCAGCCAGCTCGTCGGACGTGAGCTTCGCTTCCCAGAGTCCTCGACCGTCTTTCAGAAACTCATTGGCACGTTCGAGTGCCGGCAGCTCAGCGAGCGCGTCCTTGTCTCCCGTTCGCGACGCGCGACGCATTTTGTCAAGGCGTTTTTCTACTGCACCAAGATCTGACAGCGCAAGCTCGAACTCGATCACGTCACGATCTCGCGCTGGATCGACAGCGCCCATGACATGAGTGACGTCCTCGTCTTCAAAGCAGCGCACAACGTGAACGATTGCATCAGTTTCGCGGATGTTCGCGAGAAACTTGTTGCCCAGCCCTTCGCCTTCCGCGGCACCCTTTACGAGACCCGCGATGTCGACGAACTGAACGACCGCGGGGACGGTCTTTTTCGGCTGAACTATTTCCGCGAGCGCGCCAAGTCGCTTGTCGGGAACTTCAACCATCCCGACGTTCGGCTCTACAGTGCAGAACGGATAGTTCGCAGCTTCTGCTTTTGCTGAAGTGAGCGCGTTGAACAAAGTCGACTTTCCGACGTTTGGCAGTCCTACGATTCCGAGCTTTAGCATCTTCTATGGTGGGAGTGCGGCGTCGCCGTCGCGATTGTGTGCATTCATTGCCCGCTCGATACCTTCTTTCAGCCACGTCTCCACGGCCGAGCCGAATTTCGGCAGCAGCGTGAGGATGTCTTCGCGCTCGTCTCGTGCAAACGGTGCGAGGACGAAATCGGCGAGATTCTTGTAAACGTTTTTTCGCTCATCGCTCGGGCCGACACCGATCCGAAGACGCGCGTATTCCTGGGAGCCAAGCGCCGCTTCGATGCTTCGGAGTCCGTTATGCCCACCGGCGCTCCCGCGAGCACGCAAGCGGTAACGGCCAACTGGAATCGCCACGTCGTCGACTATCACGAGCAGATCTTTTTGCGCAGCCCAGAACGGGCGGCGCAGATAGGTCTTCATCACGTCGCCGCTCAGGTTCATGAATGTCAGCGGCTTGATGAGGCGAACCTTAGATCCGCCCACTGTCGCTGTCGAGACCATTGCTTCACCGTCGCGCTTCCAGCCGTTGAAATGCCAAACGTCGGCAAGGTGGTCTAGTACCCACCAGCCGACGTTGTGCCGTGTTGCCTCGTCTTGCCGGCCGGGATTCCCGAGTCCGAGAATCACCTTCACAGGCTATCCCCGAGCTACTTCGCCGGCTCTTCCTCGTCCGGCTTCTTCGCGCGAATGACTTCGGGCTCGCCGCCAGCAGGAGCGTCCTCGGCTGCGACTGCTTCGACTGCAGCGCGCGGAGCGGAAACAACAGCCACTGAAGCTTCGTCGTCACCAACGATCCTTACGCCTTCGGGAAGCTTGATGTCACTGACGTGCAAGGAGCTGCCGATGACCATCTTCGTCACATCCACTTCGACGTGATTCGGGATGTTCGCCGGATCGACTTCAACTTCGAGCTCACGCATCGTCTGATCGAGAATTCCGCCGTCCATGCGCACGCCGTCCGGTACGCCCATGAGAATGACGGGCAGTCGCACGATGACTTTTTCACCGGCGACCAGCTCCTGGAAATCGACATGAAGGATCTGGCGCTTGAACGGATGCCGTTGGATTTCGCGGATCAGTGTGCGCGATGTCTTGCCGTCGAGATCCAGATCGATAACGGTGTTTTCGGCAGAGATGTGCTCGAGAAGCTTCTCGAGATCGCGCGTGTTGATCGACAGGGCCTGTGCCTCACGCCCATGGCCGTAGATGATCGCCGGAACGCGGCCCGATTTGCGAAGCGAGCGGCTCGAACCCTTGCCACTGGAATCACGAGTTGTGACTGAAAGATTTGCTGATGCCATAACTGGTCTCCGTTACCTTATTGCTCGAAAAGCGAGCTGACAGACTGCTCGCTGTGAATGTACCTGATTGCCTTCGACAACAATTCTCCGACAGACAACACGGTGAGCTGCGGGAATCGCTTCTCCTCCGGAATCCAGACGGTGTCGGTAACCGTCACTTCGGTTATCGGCGCTTCGCTGAGCCGCTTCACGGCGGGGCCGGAAAGCAGTGCATGCGTCGCACAGACGTAAATATCTTTGGCGCCAAGTTCTTTCAACGCCCGCGCAGCTTCTGAAACAGTTCCGGCGGTATCGATCATGTCATCGGTGAGAAGACAATCTCTGCCCTCAACTTCTCCGACGACGTTTACAACTTCACTTTGATTGGGTTTAGGACGTCGCTTGTCGATGATGGCAAGTGAGCCATTCAATCTCTTTGCGAATCCCCGAGCCATTTTTGCAGATCCGACGTCAGGCGCTACGACGACGAGATCGTGCAGGTTCTTCTTTCTGTAATGCGAAACGAAAACCGGTGCTGCATAGAGATGATCAACAGGCACGTCGAAGAACCCCTGTAGCTGATGCTGGTGAAAATCGAGCCCCAGCACCCGGTGCGCACCGGCCGTCACGATCATGTTTGCAACGAGCTTCGCGCCAATGGCGACTCGGGGCTGGTCTTTTCGGTCCTGCCTCGAGTAGCCGTAGTACGGCATGACACATGTGATGCGAGCAGCCGACGCCCGCTTGGCCGCGTCGATCAGGAGCAGAAGCTCCATGATGTTCTCGGCCGGCGGATTGGTCGGCTGCAGTATGAAAACGTCATTTCCCCGAACGTTTTCGTCTATCCGGACGAAAATCTCACCATCTGCGAACCGGGTGATTGTCGCCTTGGCCTGGTCGACGCCGAGACTGCTTGCGATCTCCGCTGAGAGCGCCGGGTTGCCGGAGCCAACGAGGAGCTTTAAGCCGTGACTCGGTACGGAAAGTCCGTCCATGCCGGATAGCCTTTAAAGTTAAGGGAACGCTGGGGTTAGTTCAATTCCCGAAGCATTATCGGAATAGCCACGGAATCTAATCACACAGCGAAGTACAGCCACAGGGCACAGGGTACGGGGCACAAGGCCCGTGGCTGTCGGCTTTCGGCTTTCGCTTTCGGCTGTCGGCTAGTTAGTAGCCGAGCTTCTGCTTTGTCCAGATAACAACGACAGCGCAGCTACCAGAGATTGACCCATACTGCGCCGGAGCAGACAACTCGTCGTATATCTCGACGCCAGCAAGCTCGGCGCCCGACAGAAAATTGTCCGGACTCATTTGCCAGTCGTTGCTGTTGCCCGTGTACCACGGATGACCGTCCACCCAGTACTGCACGCAGCCGTTGTTCCTGCCAGTTACGTAACGGTGACCGGTCGCATCGGTTCCCATCCGCAGCGAAGGCGCAGTTTCGAGAAGCATGTTCAACTTCTGCGGGTTTCGCGCCTGTATTATGTCGGGGCCATAAAACGTTCCGTTTCCGGACTTCCGCCTATCGCTGAAGCCCACTCGGTTGAGACCGATCTCCCGAATCGCCGACACACGCACCGCATCCAGCACTGGTACGAAGTGCGACATGGTCACGGTCACCTGTCGCGGCGCCGCGGCCGTCAGGTCTACAGGCACTTCGACGGCCTGGAATCCAAGACGGCGCACGCTGAGCGATCGCGTCCCCGATCGAAGCCCGCTCATCGTGAACTTCCCCTGAGTATCGGACGTAGCAATGGCGTTATCTGCTTCGAGCTCAATGCGAGCGCCGGATAAAGGAGTTCCCCCGACGTCCACTACCTTGCCGACGAGCGTCGCGCGGCCCCTCGGCACAGTCGGAAGACTGCGCGTAGCTCCAGGAACCGCCGTCGCTCCAGGGCTTTGGGTTGCCGACACAGCCTCGGCTGCAGGAAGGTGGAATGAAACGACTTCGATTCCGTTACCGAAATTCACTGGAACAAGTGACGTGCTGTCAGCGCCGCGATAAGCGACCGCACCTGTGCTGAGATCTGAAGGAATCCCACAGACGCGATAGGTCCCGTCTGGCCGGACGGTCGCAATGCGGCGTTGCGGCAGCTTCGCAACATTCTTGCTCGTGAGCTGGTAATCAACCCACTCTACGGACACGGTCGCACCGCTCGCCGGCATCTCGGTATCGGCATCCTGAACCGTTCCAATAAGTGCCGCGCCACCGCGTGCAAGATCGGCCGGGTTGCACTTCGCCCCAACAATCGTTTTTGCCGACGGCACGGCGAGAACGAACGACATGCTTCCCGTCGAAGGTATCATCCGCTCGGGGGATCGCACTATCAGGCTGAGCGAATCGAGAAGCGGGTGCATCACTTCGAGATAGCGATTTCCGGCAGGCACAGAATCGATCCGAAACCGGCCGGACGAATCGGTCGTTGCCGACAGGATAGTGCCGCTCACGGATACGATGGCTCCGCGGAGATATCCACCGCGCACGCTATCGACTGCCACTCCAGAAACAGTTGCTTTTGGCTGGCGAGCACCGCCCGTCTGCGCCGTGAGCGCAAAAGGAGAGGCAAGCAAACCCATCAATGCAAGGTTGAAAACAAAACGCATCATTGCCCCCGGTGGATTCGAACCACCATTCTCGGATCCAAAGACCGATGTCCTGCCATTGGACGAGGGGGCAGAATCCGTAAAGCTAGCCCACCCTTACAGGCTGAACAACATCGATAGATGTCTTGGTAGTGGTTACACGCTCGCGATGTTCCTCAGGTACGAGCGAGTAGTTAGGCGGGGAATTGAGAACGCCAAAAATCGTCGAGCCCGAGCCTGTCATCTGCGCGAAGACCGCTCGTGAATTGCGAAGTCTGTCAAGATACGCGACGAGCTCGGGATGCCGTGCGCTGACCGGAGCCTCGAAATCGTTCCGCGCGAACTTTATCACACCCGCCAGTGTGGACAATGACTGAGGGGTCATCGCTACTGGCTCAGGCGGATCATCGCGCAACGATTGGCCGCCTTCGACCAGCGGCGCGCTTGCGGCTGCGCGATCGACGTCCAACCACTTGTAGGCATCGGCTGTAGACACGCTGAAGGTCGGACTCATCAACAGCAAATCGTAACTCGGCAGCGGCGCGCACGACATCATCCGCTCCCCGTGCCCCCATGCCAGCGCCATTACGGCGTTGCTTGCAAGAAATGGAATGTCCGATCCAAGCGAAGCCGCTATCTCGAGGATGCCGGTAAGACCGATCGGAGAGGGGTTCAGATATTCCAGCAATCGCAATACACCAGCGGCATCCGCACTCCCGCCGCCAAGGCCAGCACCGACTGGAATACGCTTCGTGAGCTCGATGCGAAATCCGCGCGGCCACCCCGCCCGAGTCGCATATGCGCTCGCGGCGCGAAACGCGAGATTCGACTCAGCGGGCCCTGTTCCGCTGCCTTCAACGTCAATCGATCTCGCTTTGTCTGTTATCTCAACGAGCAGCTCATCGGCCAGATCGATCCGATGAAAAACCGTTTCGATGGAGTGATAGCCGTTCGTCTCTCTTGCGAGCACACGCAGGTGCAGGTTCAGCTTGGCCTGAGCCGCGATGCGTGCCGCAGGCCCGATCATACTGCGGTCTCACGCGCTGATTCGATCTCCTTGAAATGGAGCCCGAGTCGCGCGAAGTAGTAAACGCCGATCACAGTAATGGGAATGAAGCTGAGGATGTGATAACCGATTGCCCAGCTTGTCGCGCGATCGGCACCGATCCCGTAAATGGCGAGACCGACATTCGCCAGTTTCTCGAACACCCCGAAAAATCCCGGCGCCGATGGCAGGGCCACTCCGACAGCAATCAGTGTCTGGAGAAACACGGCGGCCGAGAAAGGAAGCTCGATGCCTACGGCCTTGAAACCAAACCAGAAAGCGAGAGCGTTGACGAGCCAATGCAGAACTGTCCAGGCGAGTACCGCGACAAACCTTCGAGGACTGCGGAGCACACTCAACCCTTCACTGAAATTGATCAGGACGGCTTTGCCCCTTGTCTCGAGCGCCGGCGAAACGCGCCGCGCAAAAAGTTCGTACGCGCGCACAAGCTGCTGCGGGAAAAACGCCAGCGCGTAGAGCGAGAGTACCAACAACGCGGCGATGACGATGGAACCCTGCGCAATACTTCCGAGCGACTGACCCGCAATCCGCGCACTCCGGGGAAACGCTGGATCGAGAAAAGCGAACACGGCAAGGGCGAGCAGAACGAGCAGGTCGAACAGGCGATCGA
>JANYKY010000527.1 GCA_025357975.1 Gemmatimonadaceae bacterium | reverse complement strand
CGAACCTCGTCTGGTTCTCGACCGATGCGCAATATCCAGAGTTGAGCAGCCAGATGGCTAACCGGATGATCGATCTCGTCAGCTCGTTCAACCGTGAGACGCGCGTGTCGCGCTCAAAATCCAAGAGAATGTTTCTCGAGCGACGGCTCGACAGCGCCAACGCTGCACTCAGGACATCCGAAGAAAACCTTCGACTGTTCTACGAGCAAAACCGGGGTACCATAATCGCGCCCGGCCTCAAGTTCGAAGAGGCACGCCTCAAGCGGGACGAGGACGTGCAGTCAAGTCTCTTTCTCAACCTTCAGGCACAGCTCGAAGCCGCTCGCATCGAGGAGATTAACGACGCTGCCCTTATTACCGTGATCGACACTGCGGTGGTTCCGCGAAAGGCGCAGTGGCCGCGCTATGGCGTGGCAAGCATCACTGGATTTGCACTCGGCCTTTTTCTCGGGATTCTTGGCGCCGGCGCGGCGGCGGTGCTCGAGGATTGGCGCATCCGCAATCGCGACGAATGGGAAGAATTTGTCGACTCGATCGACGAGGAGTCTTCGCGCTTCAGGTTGCTCGCGCCATTCCGGAGGAAAAAAGCTCGTGCTACAAGGCTGGATTCAGGCGAGAGTGGGGCGATCCGCCCGGCGAAGCCTGCGGCATAAATTGCCGCAAGCAGGATGACTTCGTCCGGCGGGCAAACCCCCGGCCGACGTCCAGTTTACTCGTTCGGCGTTGTAATTCTCAACTGGAACAATGCGGACGACACGATCTCGTGTCTCGAGGCACTCCAGCGCGCCGAACCAAGGCCGGAGCATGTCATTGTCGTGGACAATGGATCGGAGGATGATTCCGCTGCGGCAATCGAGGCGTGGCTTTCGCACGACCGCTGGCTCCTGCGACAACCTTTCGAGAAATCCTTCGGGCTGATTCGCGCGAATGAGAATCTGGGATTTGCCGGAGGCACGAATCGCGGCGTCGACTGGCTGATGTCGAAACCGTCGATAACGCATATCTTGCTTCTCAACAACGATGCAACGGTCACGCGTTCGTTCTTCCATGACATGGCCGGTGCCCTGGAACAGATTGGAGAAGACGCGGTCGTCGGGCCAACGATCTACGAGGATCCCGACCGTAGCCGTCTATGGTACGCGGGCGCCATGGAAATTCCGTCGCGTGCGCTGGTGCAGCACAAATTCTCGAAGCCCGAGTCGCCGGTGCCCTGCCCCACTGACTTTGTAAGCGGTTGCGCGATGGTAATTTCGCGCGGAGTCGTCGACAACATCGGCAAGCTCGCTGAATGTTATTTCCCCGCCTATTTCGAGGATGGAGATTTCTGCCAGCGCGCACGTAAGGCAGGCATACCGGTAATGTACGCGCCGGTTCCGACCGCCTATCACAAGGTCGGGTCCACGGTGCGTGCCGCCAACATAGAGACCTTACTCGTGCACGCAAAGAATCGGCTTAGAGTTGTGTACGTACGCCGTAACTACACGGGGATGCGAAAAGCGATTGCGTTGTCTTACCTCGCGCTGACGAAGCCAGCAAAGTTTGTTGCAGAGTCAATTGCTGGTAATCCGCGACGCGGGTGGGCGATTCTTTCAGGTGCCTCAGCGGGATTTTTCACACGCGACATCGGAAAGCGTTGACCAAGGCAAAGCGCGGAACCGAGTTTCAACCGCGCGCATTTCGACAAACACGAAATCTCGTCGCCGGAGCGGTGACTGAGCTGGCCGCGCCGATTATTCGACCACTTGCGCGGCTTGCAAGCAAAGGCGCGAAGTGTGATCCGCACGAATGGCGGAAAGGTCTCATCGTCGGACACAATCACATCGGCGATGTGCTGTACAGAACCGCCTCTCTGCCAGTGCTGCATTCTGCGTTTCCTGACTGCAGGTGGTCGTATCTGACGTCGCGTTCAGCGGCTCCTATTCTCGAAGGCAATCCCAACATCGATGAGGTCCTGCCGTGGAACCGCGGACTCGACGCGTGGGATATGGACGTGTCGCATCGACGGCAACTCGAGCAGAGCCGATTTGACGTGATATTGTGCACGAACACGCTTCGCCACTATCCCGAGCTGTTGTTCGCCTCGTGGCTCGGAATTCCAAATCGTGTTGGCTTCGCGCACAAAGGGTTGTCCGCGCTGATCAACCACCCCATCCCGATTGAGTTTCCAAGCCCCTTTGCCTCGTATTTCCGCTCGATGGTCGCGGAGCTCGCGGGCCGGGCGCCCGATTGGCCGCTCACGCCGGAGATATTCTTGACGAGCGAACATCGCGGCGAGGCCGAGCGGGCACTGCGGAACGCGAAGGTATCACCGTACAAGCCGATTCTCGCGTGCTCACTGACAACACGTCAGGTACATGGGAACTGGCCCGTAGCGTCGATGTTGTCGATCATCCGTGAAGCGCGGTCGATGCTCGATTTTCATCTCGTGCTTTGCGGCTCACCAGACGATGCCGCTAGCCTGCGTTTCATTGCAAGTAACCTGGGAGCCGACGTCACGGTGATGGCCGGCGCGTTTTCGCTTCGTGGCTTCGCTGCGTTTCTACAGCGTTGCGCGGCGTTGTTCTCCCTCGATTCT
>JANYKY010000502.1 GCA_025357975.1 Gemmatimonadaceae bacterium | reverse complement strand
GGAATCGCGATCGCGGCCAAGATGCCGATGATGACAACGACGATCAAAAGCTCGATCAGTGTGAAACCCTTTTTGTTGCGGACCATTTGAAACTCCTGAAGAGAGAAGAGGAAAGCGGTTACTGCGTTGTTTCGATTCGCTGCCAATGGCAAGGCACTCTCTGAGCCAACGGTTACTGATTTGGTAACATGTTGATCCGCAACGAGTTAGAGAAATTAAAGAGATCTTTATCCTCGTTCTGGGTCCCGCAAATCGCCGCGTTTGTTGCATTTTGCGGCACCTTAATGAACGGTCCTTTACAAACGTCCTTGCGACATTTGGCACGGTACGTGACCGACTCGGCTGAGTGACCACAGTTCGCCTTTGACCGCTGCCTCCCGAGCCGTCATCCTGGCCCGCGGGCTCGGCACCAGGATGCGCAGACCGGACGCAAACGCCGACCTCAATGCCGCCCAAGCCGCTATGGCTGATTCCGGAATCAAGGGCATGGTCGACGTCGGTCGGCCGTTTCTCGACTTCGTGATCAGCTCGCTCGCTGATGCCGGCGTCGAGAGAGTGTGCCTCGTCATCGGTCCCGAGCATGGAGTGGTCAGCCACTACTATAGAGAAGCAGGAAAGCCTGCGCGGGTTCTGCTGGACTTCGTAATACAGGAAGACCCGCTCGGGACCGCGAACGCTGTGCTGGCAGCGGAGCATTGGGTCGGGGATGGATCGTTCCTGGTTCTCAATTCGGACAACTATTATCCAGCCCGCGCGCTTCAGGCCCTCCGGCTCGCCAAGGCACCCGCGATTGCCGGATTTCGCCGAAGCGTCCTCATTAATGAAGGCAACGTCCACCCCGACAGGGCAGCGCGGTTTGGCGCCCTGCAGATGGATGGTGACGGATTTCTCGAACGTATTCTCGTGGGCGCAGCTGCCGCCGAGAAACCAGATACCGAGGCGCTGGCGAGCATGAATTGCTGGCTGTTCGATCGGACGATCTTCGGCGCCTGCCGCCGGGTTCCGAAATCAGCGCGAGATGAATTCGAGCTGCCGCAGGCAGTTCAGCTTGCTATCGACCGGCATGAAATGAAACTCACCGTGGTACCGATCGATGCCGCGGTCCTGGACCTCTCCAGCAAAAGCGACGTAGCGGCGGTCGCCCGTCTGCTCGCGGAAATCGCCGTTAGAACCTGATCCGCCTCACAATCCCGCTTTCCCAAGCATCGTGGCCAGCGTTGCATAAGGGACGGCCCCTGTCTGCCGAGCGACTTCTTTGCCCTTGAGAAAAACGATGCTCGTCGGAATCCCGCGGATCTGGAAAGATTGCGACGTGTTCTGCGCGAGATCGGTATTCAGCTTCGCAACGATCGCGCGCCCACTGTAGTTAGCCGCCAGTTTGTCCACCTCAGGCGCCATGATTTTGCACGGACCACACCAGTCGGCGTAGAAATCGACGAGCACCGGAACGTCACTGTCGGCAATGGTGCGCGCGAAGCTATCATCATCGAGTGCCACCGGGCGGTCGAGGAGCATCGGCTTACCGCACTTGCCACACTTGGGTTTGTCTGCGGCACGCGCCGCGTCGATCCTGTTCCAGGTGCCGCAGAACTGGCACCTGAGAGTTGCCTGAGCGGCAGGTGCCGCCTCGTCCGTCGCTGCTTCCATTGGTGACGCTCCGCGGTATGGCGTTTCGCTTTCGAATGAGACGATAACTGCAAAAAGTGCCGCAGCCGGCATCCGCCGTGTGACTACGGCCGAGGCCGCTCGTCATTGTGGTGCACAGCCACAGGCTCATGGCGAAGGAGTTTATGCGACACAGGTTTAACACTGTATCGGGAAGGCGGAGACCGGGACTCGCAAGCGTTCCGGGCTTCAGCATGCTCGAGATGCTCGTCGTTCTCATAATTATCGGCATCCTCGTGACGATCGCCGTCCCGAAGATGGAGCTGATCGTCCGCCACGAGCGGGTGAATCGCGCCGCGCAGGTCATCATTCAGGATCTACAGAACGGCTTTGCGCTCGCCGGGAGACAACGCGCTCCCGTGAGACTGACGTTCACACCGTCATCGCAGAAATACGTCTTCAGCGACCGGTTGTCCGGAGTGGCAATCATGACCCGCCTGCTTAGCACCGGGGCGGACTTTTCGCTGAGTTCAATGGCAGTTGCAGATGGCAACGGCAATACGCTCACGACGGTAGACGTGCTTCCCAATGGGATCGGCACGACAGCGTTCAAGATTACGATTGCCAACGGGGATTACTCCCGGCAGGTCACGGCGTCCAGCGCCGGATTCGTCCGGC